>JAGABO010000118.1 GCA_017614655.1 Treponema sp.
ACTACAATTACACAGGAGAGTAAGCATTGTAGATTTTTAGTGAAGTAGTGGATAATAGTGATGTGGTTGAGTAGGCGCAGCCGTATCGAAACCACTGCATATAATGCAAATGGTGGTTTCGACACGCGGCTGGAAGCTTGCGCTGCCCGATTCAACCACCGCTGTTTTTGTGCTACCACCGCAGTCAACTCTGCTTCACTGTAGTTACAGCTTTAAAAAAATTAAGGGACTGCCCTTTATGAACAGTCCCGTTTCGCAAGAAAACTTTACGAATTAGAAGTCTTTCTTTGCAGCCTTGCGTCTGTTGTTAAGAAGCTTTCTCTCGAGAGTTGTCTTCTTCTGATGCATTGTAGCAGACGGCTTTTCAAAGTATTCACGTTTCTTATATTCGCGAATGATACCTTCTTTTTCAACCATGCGCTTAAAGCGTTTGATTGCTTTTTCAAGGTTCTCTGAATCGTCAACAACGATTGTTGCCATGTGTAATGTCACCTCCTCTTTCCGGTGATTCCGCGAAACTTGGAAGATAGTACAATATTTTCAAATAAAAAGCAAGGCAGGCAGGCACATTTGCCCCCTGCAGCAGCATCCTAAAAATCAGAATATCACTGTGCCCGCAAGTCTTACAATCAGTGCAAAAATCCAGGCGATAAGGCACTGCCAGATGACAACACCGGCGGCCCATTTTGAACCGAGTTCGCGCTTTACCGAAGCAACAGCAGCAACACACGGCGTATAAAGCAGACTAAAGACAAGAAGGCTTGCGGCACTTAATCCCGTCATCATTGATTCAACACCACCGGCAAAAAGAATCTCCAGAGTAGAAACAACACTTTCCTTTGCCATAAATCCGCTTACAAGAGCAACAGAAATCTGCCAGTCACCAAGACCGACGGGCTTCATAACAGGAGCAATAAAACGTGCAAGGGAAGCAAGAATACTGTTTTCTGCATCCTGAATAAATTCAAACTGCCAGTTAAAATTCTGAAGGAACCAGACAACAATAGTCGCAATAAAAATCACGGTAAAGGCACGGTAAAGAAAATCCTTTGCTTTCTCCCACAAAAGCTGAGCCGTATTCTTTAATCCGGGCATTCTGTAATTAGGAAGCTCCATAACAAACGGAACTGCTTCTCCTTTAAAAAGCGTTCCCTTGTAAAGAAGCGAAGCAAGTATTCCTGCAAGTATTCCGGTAAAATAAAGTCCGGTCATGATAAGGCCGCCGTACTCAGGAAAAAATGCATTTACAAAAAAAGCATATATCGGAAGTTTTGCAGTACAACTCATAAAAGGAATAAGCAGAATCGTCATGCGCCTGTCGCGTTCACTAGGAAGTGTTCTTGTAGAAATAACTGCAGGAACCGAACAGCCGAAACCAATCAGAAGCGGAACGATACTGCGCCCCGAAAGACCAATCTTACGAAGAAGCTTGTCCATAAAAAATGCAACGCGCGCAATGTAGCCGGAATCTTCGAGCATGGAAAGGAAGAAAAATAAAATCACGATTATCGGAAGGAACGAAAGCACGCTTCCGACTCCTGCAAAAATTCCGTCTATGATAAGTCTGTGCAGAACTTCATTAACTCCGGCCGAAGTTAAAACTCTGTCTGTCACTTCAGTAAGTGCATCAATTCCAGATTCAAGAATTTCCTGAAGGAACGCACCGGCAACATTAAACGTAAGATAAAAGACAGATGCCATAATCAGGATGAACGAAGGAATTGCCGTCCACTTTCCGGTAAGAAGGCGGTCAATTTTCTGACTGCGCGTACGTTCCTTACTTTCGCGCGGCTTTTTTACACAGGCATCACAAAGCTTAAAAATAAAAGAAAAACGCATGTCGGCAATTGCAGCACTTCTGTCGAGTTTGCGTTCCTTTTCCATCTGCATGATAATGTGTTCAAGCATTTCTTTTTCGTTTACATCAAGATCCAGCTTGTGAAGAATACGCTTGTCGTCTTCCAGAAGTTTTGTAGCAGCAAAGCGAACCGGAATGCCTGCCTTCTGCGCATGGTCCTCTATAAGATGAACCGTTCCGTGAAGCGCCCTGTGAACCGCACCGTCGTTTTCTGTCTTGTCACAAAAATCCTGACGAAGCGGCGGCTCCTGAAACTTTGCAACATGAACTGCATGCGAAATAAGTTCTTCAATTCCCTGATTCTTTTTTGCAGAAATCGGAACAACAGGAACACCAAGAAAATTTTCCATTGCGTTTACATCAACAGTGCCGCCGTTTGCAGTTACTTCGTCCATCATGTTAAGCGCAACAACAAGAGGAATATCAAGTTCGAGCAGCTGCATCGTAAGATAAAGATTGCGTTCAATATTTGTTGCATCGATTATGTTGATGATTGCATGCGGCTTTTCGTTCAGCACAAAATCGCGCGAAATAAGTTCTTCACTGGAATAAGGTGACATTGAATAAATGCCGGGAAGGTCGGTAATAAGTGTATCCGGCTTTCCTCTGATTGCCCCGGATTTTTTATCTACAGTTACGCCGGGGAAATTTCCTACATGCTGATTTGAACCCGTAAGTCTGTTGAATAAAGTTGTCTTTCCAGAATTCTGATTTCCGACAAGAGCGAAATTTAAAACCGTTCCGTCTGGGAGAGGCTTTTCTTCTTTTTTATCATGAAACTTTCCGTATTCACCAAGTCCCGGATGAACCGAAGAAGCGTGAACATTTGATTCACCCTGTAAAACTTTTGCTTCCGTGTTTTCTTTCTGAACCGGGGCTACCGTTATTTTTTCTGCATCTGCAATTCTAAGTGTAAGCTCATAATCATGAAGGCGGAATTCCATCGGGTCGCCCAGCGGTGCAAATTTTACAAGAGTAATTTCTGCACCGGGAATAATTCCCATGTCAAGAAAATGCTGACGGAGTTCTCCGTTTCCACCAAGTTTTTCTACGCGAACAGTCTGTCCGGTTTTTATTTCGCTTAAAGTCATGCATTTATAATAGCATATTTTTTAAATCAATGTCTTTAAACTGCTTCGGGAATATATGTACCATCCTGAATTTTCTGAAGCAGCTCTGTACGCGGCATTGGTTTTCCAAAAAGATAGCCCTGTAATTTTTCGCAGCCGGTAGACTTAAGGAAGTCGCGGGCTTCTTCGGTTTCTACACCTTCTGTAAGTGTCTTCATTCCGATTTCTTTTGCAAGGTTGATTACACTGCGCAGAATCTGACGGGCCTTTTCGTTGCCAGAGAAATTCTGAAGGAACTTCATGTCGATTTTCATCATGTCAAATTCATATTCCTTAAGAACATTCAGGCCGGAATACCCTGAACCAAAATCATCAAGCCAGAGCGCATAACCTGCCCTGCGGAAATCTTCCATCGCTTTCTGAAGTTTACCGTCGTTTTCTACAAGAGCCGTTTCTGTAATTTCTACATGGATAAGATTCTTCTCTATGCCGTGTCTTCTCATGCAGCGCTCAACTTCTTTTGCAAGATCAAGCGCATCAAAATCAAGGCTCGAAAAGTTAAGGGAAACGGGCAGAAGAACATGTCCAAGCGATTTTTCTTCTTTAAGATCAAGGCACACTTTTTCCAAAATGTGCATGTCCAGTTTATGAATAAGATGATACTCTTCAAGCGTCTTAATAAAACTGTCCGGAGTAAGGAAGCCGAAAATCGGATCATCCCAGCGGGCAAGAGCTTCAAGTCCGCAGAGTTTTCCAGTCTTTGCAGTTACAACCGGCTGATAATAAACCTTTATGTAACCATCAGTGATTGCTGAATCAATATTGTTGATGACGTGCTGCTTTCTGTAAAAATCCTGATTCATCGAAGAATCATATTCACAGTAGTTTTTATCGAAAAGTTTTTTGATTGAATAGCAGGCGTATCGGGCATGGTCACAGGCTACAACCGGAAGACACTCTCTGTCCTGGGGACGATAAGCTCCAACCTTAAGTCCCATGTGAATTCCTGAATCAGCATTTTTAATCGCAGTACGAATATGTTCCAGCTTTTTAAGAATTTCTTCATCCTTTGCAAAAACAACATAGTTATCGTTCGAAAAATGTGCAATAAGATCACCGGGGAATGCATCTTCTACAAAATGTGCAACCTTGCGCAGAAAATCATTTCCCTGAATAAAGCCGTAGCGTTCGTTATAACCTTTAAAATGTGATATATCCAGAAAAAGAAAGAGCATTTTTGAAATATCAACATTTCTGTCCATTATTTTTGCAAGAGCCTGACTTCTAAAGTAATTCATGTTCGAAATACCGGTAACTTCATCGCTGATTGCAAGCTTTACAAGAATCTCATTTACCTGCTCAAGATTTTCGTCTTTTTTTGCTTCCCGGATTTTAAGATGATATGAACTCAAAGAGGCCATCATTATTGCAATCCAGATGATAAAAAGATTTACTTTTGTTGCAAATGTAGCCGGAATAACTGCATCACACATTATATAGAAGACTGCAAAAGAAACCGTAAGCATCAGAATGCTGTAAACCGGCCGCCAGGTAAGAAAGCAGAATGTAAAAATCATCATTGTGATGAGCGTAATAAACTGTTCACCTTTTGCGTAGTCAAGCCAGGAAATGTAAATACCGAATGCAAGGCTCACAATAGAAAAGAATACATTAATTCTTCTTGATACTTTCCAGTTATTCTTTTTTTTCTTGATAAACGTATAGGCATGTAAAAACATTACCAGTGCCGATAAAAACAGCACAAAGTACAGTGGAACATGCCTCAAAACCCAGACAGCGGTTCTTTTACCTGTAAGCAGTCGATAAAATGCGCTCAAAATCATCCAAAGCTCAAGCAGAATTACAACACAGGAAAGGTAAATTCCGGAGCGCATGTTTGAATTATCGAAATAATCCTTCGTGTATGGAGAAAAACTCTCAATACCTAAGAATTTCTTCAACTTTCTGAAAAGTATCATACATCCATTATCAATCAAGTTTATAAAAAAGTAAAATCATTTTTTTCTATATTATAAAGAGATTTTTTTGATTTCATGTGCTGATATAACGGCACTCATAAAACAGAATTTTATTTTTTTGTTATGCCCGTTTCGTCCTTTGAATAGTGAATTTAACGGTCTTTTACTATATAATTTTAGCATATATTTTAAACTCAGGAGATACAAAGTGAAAAACGGACGCAGAGTTTTTGAACTTCTCTGCACCGCAGTCTTTGCAGTTTCGTGCTTTTTTTCATGCACAACGGAAGCATCAGACAACGGCGGTCAGGAAAACAATCCGACAACGGCTTCTTACAAGGTAGAGCATTATCAGCAGAAGGTATCCGGCTCGGAGTATGATTTAGTTTCAAAAGATACCCAGACTTTAACCGGAACAATCGGAGAAAAAACCGCAGCAAAAGCCAAAACTTACACAGGCTTTACGGCAAAATCCTTTGAACAGGAAAACGTTGCCGCAGACGGTAAAACAGTTGTAAAAATTTACTACGACAGAAACACAATCACCCTTACAATCAACCTGGACGGTGGAACTGCTTCCGGCGTTACAGACGGAAAACTTACAGGCCGCTACGGCGCACAGGTTCCTTCGGTAACTCCGGTAAGAGAAAACTATGAATTCCTCGGCTGGAACAATGCAAACGGAAAACTTCCGGAAACCTTTACGGAGAATAAAACTTACAAGGCTCTCTGGACAAAAAATCTTGCAAACTACACGGTAAAACATCTTCTTCAGAATGTTGACGGAAACGGCTACACAGAAGATACTAACGCACGACAGACTCTCAGGGCAGAAGCCGGCGCTCAGACAGAAGCAGCTTCTATAACTTACGAAGGCTTTACGGCTCAGACCTTTAGTCAGGCAACTGTTGCCGCAGACGGAACCACTGTTATAGAAATTAACTACAACCGCAACACAATCACCCTTACATTTGGCTTTGACCCTTCAATACTCACAACAGAACCTGCGCTTACAGACGGAAAACTTACAGGTCTTTATGGCGCACCTGTAATAATCAATGCAGTGCCCGCAGACAGCGATTACAACTTTTTAGGCTGGAGTCCGGCACTTCCCGAAACTTTCCCGGCAGAAAATGCAGCATTTACCGCAGTATGCATTTCTTCTTCCATGACAGGAGCAGTTATTAATGTAACAATTCAGGAGAATCCCGAAATTGAAGTTTTAAGCGCAGTTCAGAGCACAGGAAAAGTTACGTTTACTGCAGAAGACGGATTTACAAATTACAAATGGTACGTAAACGGATTTAACGGTGTTCAGGGTACAAGCCGCGTATTTGAACTTAACACCGCAAACCTTTCGGGTGGAACTTACACAGTTACTGTTCGTGCAGAAAAGAACGGAATTACTTTCTCTGCTTCGTCTTATGTTGAACTCGACAAGACAGCTCCGGCAAGGGTTTCCAACCTCCGCGTAACTTC
>JAGABO010000119.1 GCA_017614655.1 Treponema sp.
GCTATACTTATCAGCAGCTTTTTGACGCTATTACAGTGTACGGTTCTAATGATTATGATTCATTTGCACAACAATTGATTATGTTAACACCAGGAGCAGATGATGTAGAATTTGAAAATGTAAAAAAGACTATAAATGAAAATTGTGGTAATCCATATTTAGGAGACTAAAGATGTCGTATATGAGAAAGAAGTTTTTATTGATTTTATTATTTTTTTGCATTTTATTAACATCTTGTAAAGATTTACTGGAGCATGGTTTCTATGTAGTTCCTGTCGATGGTGAAAATACAGACATATATGGACGGGTTTATGGAGACTTGTATGGACTTCATGCAGAACTTGTTCCAGATAATTCAGATGAAGAAGGTTTCCATGTATATAAGGAAGGAGACAAATTTTCTATTGTACTGTCTGGAACGCTGGATTTTAATAAATATGATTATTATTCTTTAACGTCTTATTTTTTTGATGAAACTTCTGACCTAGATTTTATAGATGAAGGAAAAGGCTTGATTAATCCGGGAACTTATTATAAAGACGGGAAAACGCCAATATCAGCAAATTTTGTAAATTATATAGTTAAAGAAGGAAATTGTAACTCTGAAAACAAAATAAAAGAACATGTATATAATTATGAAGAAATAATTCCTATTAAGGCAAAAGCTCCTTGCTCGAATAAACTTGCAGGAGGTGCAAGTGCAAAAAATGATTCACAAGGTTTTGATTCCTGGGGCTATAGCTTGCGTATAAAAATTATTTCGGCAGATTGAATATTTTATATTTCAGAAACTTTTACATATTATAAACATCCAGGTCATTTTTCTCTTGCTAATTTTTAATTGTTAAAATAAAATTGCTTCTATTGTAGGTTGAGAATTGTATTCAACTTGCAAAACGGCTGACTCAAGGCCTTGAGCGAAGCGTGCCTTGACCAGACGTATATATAAAAGTAAAAGAGGAGAAAAAAATGGATTCAACTATCATTGCAAAAATAGTTGCTTTTACCCTGTATCTCGGTCTCATGATTTTTGTAGGCATCCGCTATGCAAACAAGAATTCGAATTCATCAGACTTTTTCCTTGGCGGAAGAAAAGTTGGACCGTGGGTTACAGCTCTCAGTGCAGAGGCATCTGATTCATCCGCATGGCTTTTGATGGGACTTCCCGGACTGTGCTATCTTGGTGGAGTAAAGGAAACTTTCTGGACTGCACTTGGTCTTATTTTAGGAACTTACCTTAACTGGCTTTTTGTTGCAAAGCCTCTGCGCAAGTGTTCAATTTCTTTTGGTGATTCAATTACAATCCCGGAATTCCTTTCGAACAGATTTAAAGATAAGAGCCACGTGCTCTCAATTGTTTCTGTTGTATTCATCGTGTTCTTCTTTACGATTTACACGGCTTCGGGATTCGTTGCCTGTGCAAAGCTTTTCCATTCAGTATTCGGACTTCCGTATCATGCAGGTCTTGCTATCGGACTTCTTGTTATTCTTTGCTATACGATTACCGGTGGTTACAGTGCCGTTTGTATGACGGACTTTATTCAGGGAACTTTGATTTTTGTTGCGTTCATCGTTTCCTGTGTAGTTGCAGTTATTGCTCTGGGCGGACCTTCAAATGCTGCAGCTCAGGTTCAGCAGTTTGATGCACGTGCTCTTGCAAATGAGTTCGGAACAAAGCTCAGGGACACTTTTGCCGGAAACGCAAACTTCAGCATTAAATCGGCTGTTTCAGCACTTGCCTGGGGACTCGGTTACTTTGGAATGCCGCACATCATCGTACGCTTTATGGGAATCCGCTCTAACAAAGAAATCAAGACTGCACGCCGCGTAGGAACTGTGTGGATGATTATTTCTTACATCGGAGCTTTCCTTATCGGAACACTCGGAACAGTATTCCTTCTTAAGCACAACATTCTTCTTGGTGCAGACGCTTCTGAAGTTGTAGCAACAGGCCTTACCTTCGGAGATGCAGAAACTGTATTCAGTGCAACAATGCAGCAGATGTTCCCGGCCTTTATTGCAGGAATCTTCCTCTGTGCAATTCTTGCAGCATCTATGTCTACAGCAGACAGCCAGCTTCTTGCTGCTTCCAGTGCAGTAAGCCGTGATATTTACAAAGGTCTTGTTAACAAGAATGCAGATGAAAAAACTGTTCTTAACATCAGCCGCGTAACGGTTTTTGTAATTGCACTTGTTGCTCTTTTCCTTTCGCTTGATCCGGAATCATCAATCTTTGGTCTTGTTAGTTATGCATGGGCCGGCTTTGGTGCAACCTTTGGTCCGCTTGTTCTTCTTGCCCTTTACTGGCGCGGAATGACTGCTAAGGGAGCAATTGCAGGTATTATCGGCGGCGGTATTACTGTTGTTGTATGGCATCAGCTTAAAGGCGGAATTTTTGATTTGTATGAAATTCTTCCAGGCTTTGCAGTTTGTCTTATTCTTTCTGTTGTAGTAAGCCTTCTTGATTCAAAGAAAGACGACCAGATGCTTTCTGATTTTGATGCTTACAAGAACATGGAAGACTAAAACCTTCATACTTTACACATTACTTTATTTTTGATATAGTAAATCTATCGTCAAAGGGGACAGCGTTACTGCGTTGTCCCTTTTTTTTAAACCGGTTCAGTTAAACGGGAGCAGAAAAATGCCGTTAAATAAAAACATTCACAAGGTAATGGTAATCGGAAGCGGGCCTATCATCATCGGACAGGCCGCAGAATTTGACTATGCAGGAAGTCAGGCTTGTAAGGCTCTTAAGGAACAGGGACTGGAAGTAGTTCTTGTTAACTCAAACCCTGCAACGCTCATGACAGACCACGCCATGGCGGATCACATTTATATTGAACCGCTTATTCCGGAAACAATTCAGCGAATTATAGAAAAGGAAAAGCCCGACTCCATTCTTTCTTCACTCGGCGGTCAGACAGGACTTACGCTCTGTATGGAACTTGCAAAGTCCGGCTTCCTTGAGTCACACGGCGTTCAGCTGCTTGGTGCAAAACCGGAAACTATCGACAAGGCAGAAGACCGTCAGCTTTTTAAAGACACGATGGAATCAATCGGTGAGCCCTGTATTCCTTCAAAGGTTGTTACAACTTACGAAGATGCACTTGATTTTGTAAAGAACGTAATCGGCTTTCCTGCAATCATACGTCCGGCTTTTACTCTTGGCGGAACCGGCGGCGGAATTGCAAACAACGAAGAAGAGTTCAACGAAATTGCACATAACGGACTTCATCGTTCACCGATTCATCAGATTCTTGTAGAAAAATGTATAAGCGGCTGGAAGGAAATTGAATTCGAAGTCATGCGTGATCAGGCAGGTAATGTTCTTACAGTCTGTTCCATGGAAAACTTTGATCCGGTCGGCGTTCATACAGGGGATTCGATTGTCATTGCTCCGGCAGTTACTCTCAGCGACAAAGAGTACCAGATGCTTCGTTCGTCTGCGCTCAACATCATTTCTTCGCTCGGTATGGAAGGCGGATGTAACTGTCAGTTTGCGCTTAATCCCGATACTTTTGAATATGCCGTTATTGAAGTTAACCCGCGTGTTTCCCGTTCATCGGCTCTTGCTTCGAAGGCAACGGGCTATCCGATTGCAAAGGTTGCGACTCTTATTGCAATAGGTTACCGTCTTGATGAAATTCCGAACTTTGTTACAAAGAAAACGGCTGCGTGTTTTGAGCCTGTGCTTGATTATGTTGTCGTTAAGTTCCCGAAGTTCCCGTTTGACAAGTTTGTCTATGCGGCAAGAAAGCTCGGTACTCAGATGAAGGCAACCGGCGAAGTCATGGCAATAGGACAGAGTTTTGAAGAAGCCGTGATGAAGGCTGTACGCGGTGCCGAAGTCGGTGTCAGCAGCCTGAACCTTCCTGTGTTCGAAGATGAATCCGATGCCGACATCAAACGCCGTGTTGGAGAATGTACTGACCAGAGGATTTTTGCAATCTTCCAGGCCTTAAAGCGCGGTATTCTTTCTGTTGATGAAATTCATGCCATTACTAAAATTGATGTGTGGTTCCTTGCTCACTTAAAGAATCTGTGCGAC
>JAGABO010000014.1 GCA_017614655.1 Treponema sp.
AAAGTACCTGGGTTACTTTAAGATTTTCCAGGTGCAGAATCCGGAAGATGCCTACAAGCAGCTTAATGATGCTATCGACAAGTACGACATTCAGGTTGTTGCTGTAGGAAACGGAACCGGCTCTCAGGAAGTTCAGGCGGTTGTTGCAAAAGTGCTCAGCGAAAATTATTCAGATGCTGATGTAAAATACACTGTTGTTGATGAATCCGGTGCTTCAGTTTATTCAGCTTCGCCGGTTGCTACGGAAGAGTTCCCGGAACTTGACCTTACAATCCGCGGTGCTATAAGCATGGGACGCCGCCTTCAGGATCCGCTTGCAGAACTTGTTAAGATTGACCCGAAGGCAATCGGCGTTGGACTTTACCAGCACGACGTTAACCAGAAAAAGCTCGGCGAAACTCTGGATGAAGTCGTAGGTTCTGTAGTTAATCAGGTAGGCGTTAACCTTAACACAGCAAGCTACATGCTCCTTAAGTACGTTTCGGGAATCAACGCAAGCCTTGCAAAGAAAATCGTAAAGTACCGCGACGAAAACGGAAAGATTACAAGCCGCGAAGATTTGCGCAAGGTTCCGGGGCTCGGACCAAAAGCCTTTGAACAGTGCGCAGGCTTCCTTAAGATTGCTGAATCAGACAACCCGCTCGACAACACATGGGTTCATCCTGAAAACTATGCAGTTGCTTCAGAGATTCTTCCGCTTGTTAAATCAGGCGAAAAAATCAGTGAAGCTTCAAAAAAACAGCTTGCAGAAAAATACAGCGTAGGCGAAACGACAATCAACGACATTATCGAAGAACTTGCAAAGCCTAACCGTGACCCGCGTGACGGTTACCCGGCTCCTATCATGCAGAAGGGCGTCGTTAATTTTGAAGACCTTAAGGTAGGCATGAAGGTTACCGGTAAAATCAAGAACGTCGTTGACTTTGGTGCCTTTGTTGACATCGGTCTTCATGAGACGGGACTTATCCACATTTCTGAACTGAGTGATGAATTCGTAAGCGATCCTATGGACGTAATCAAGGTTGGTGACGTTAAGGACTTTACGATTATTGAACTTGATATGGACAGAAAGCGCATTTCCCTTTCTTTAAAGAGTGACGCTGCTTCAAGGGCTGGAAGCGGAAGTGCTTCTGGGGCAGCCAGGACGGGAACAAAACGCGTTGTAGTAGTAAAGAAAGGCGCTGCAGGTACAGCTGGCGCTGGTGCCGATAAAGCTGCTTCGGGCACACGGAACACTGTTCGTCCAAAAGGCGACTTTAACAGGGGGCCGCGCCGCGAAAAGCAGAACTACGGCAGCGACGACGGAATGCGTTACAATCCGTTTGCAGTGCTGCTGAATAAGAAATAAATTAAAACTGAGCTCTCAGCGGAGCTTGGCCTGATTGCTCCGACTGCCGTCAAACGCCTTTCAGGCTTTCAGGGATAATGCAGGAAGCAGGGTCGCATCATTCCAATCTCCGCTTACGCTCAGTTTTATGTATTTTTTTAAGCCTTAAGGCTTTCTATAATGCTGGAAACGATAGAGCGGATTCCAACAAGATGCTTTCTTCCTAAAACGGCAAGGCGGAAAATCGCACATTCCATCTGGCTGTAAAGAAGGTCATTGATTTCTTTTACAGGCAGTTTTTTTATTTCGCCTGCTTTCTGTCCGCGGATGATGATTGTGCTCATAAGGTGCTGCACGCGGATTACGCGGCGCGTAACGCGTTCATCGGTGTCTACTCCGTTTTTCTGAAGCTGAATCAGATAAACAAGAAGTACCTTAAAAAGCTGAGAGTTTTCTTCGAGCTTTGTAATTATTTTGTCAAAAACTTCAGAGAGCATTTCAATTGAAGAAAGGCTTTCATTTTTTATTATCTTTATAAGATCCTGTTCAAGTGCAGACGTAACCTGCTTTATGCTGCAGAGGAAAATCTCTCGCTTGTTCTTAAAATAGATGTACAGGGTCGTGCGTGTAATTCCGCAGCGGTCGGCAATTTTCTGAAACGTAACGTCTTCGTATCCTTCTTCAATAAAAAGATCGAGGGATTTGCTTAAGATTTCTTTTTTGCGTTTTTCATGCTCTACAAGAACCGCCATTTTCTCTCTCCTAAAGTTCAATAAATATAAAGCGTAGTATCAAGATTGCCGGCTTTTAAGTTTTTTACGCGCGATGCTTTTTTTGCAATGTCTTCTTCAAATGATTTCTGGCTTGTAATGATTCCCATGTTCCAGCCTGGAAAGTCAGAAAAAAGTCCGCGCATTTCTGCGTAAAGTTTTCTTGCATCCTGCTCGTCGCCGAGACGTTCGCCGTAAGGAGGATTGCAGAGGATGAGCCCGCTTTCGTACGGTGCGCTCAAGTCTTTAAAATCACTTACAATGAATTCAGGGCGTTCAACTTTTGCATCACTTCCAATAAGCTGAAGTGCGCGGCCTGCCGTTACGCATGCATGTTCAGCGTTAAGTTTTGCACGCTCAATCTGTGCAGGATCTATGTCGCTTCCGGTAATGCGGCATTCAACATCAGTCCTGATTTTTTCTGCTTCAAGCTTTTTGATTTCAAGCGCGCGCTGAGGATTGTAAACTGCAAGGTTTTCGTAAGCGAATCTTCTTCCGAGGCCAGGCGCAACATTGTGTGCGTAAAGAACTGCTTCTGTTACAATCGTTCCGCTTCCGCAGAAAGGATCGTGCAGCGGAGTTTTTCTGCGCCACATGAGTTCCTGAAGAAGAACGGCTGCCGTTGTCTCGCGGATAGGTGCAGTTCCGCCTTCGGTGCGGTAGCCTCGCTTGTGCAGGGCTTCACCGCTTGTATCAAGAAGGACGGTGGCTGTATTGTTTTCAATATAAACGCGCACGTCGATGCGCTCTCCGCTTTCAGGAAGAGTCGTTATTCTCCAGGATGCGCCGAGTTTTTTATAAATCGCTTTCTGAATCATTCCCTGAACGGAATGTTCGCTTGAGAGCTTGCTTTTGTACGTGCGTACTTTATCAACAACAACGCGTACGTCTTTCTCAAAAAAATCCTGCCAGTTTACGGCGTAACATCCGTCAAAAAGTTCATCAAAATCATTTGCAGGATATTTTGCCATTTCAAGGTAAACGCGGTCAGCAGTACGCAGGCAGAAGTTTGCACGATAGAATGCGTCATCATCAGCAGAAAAAGAAACCCTGCCCGGTGCATTTGAAGTGAGTTTGTATCCTAAAGACTTAATCTCGTTGCCGAGAATTTTTTCGGCTCCGATTGCGCACAGAGCCACATAATTATTCATATTGACAATTTAGCAAAAAATGTCAGCGTATACAATAGGGAAACATGCACAATGAGGTCACGCATACAATGAGGAACGGCGAAGGCATCTGTACAAAAGGCTGCCGCGTGGACAGAGCCGGCGAAGACATCTGTACAAAAAGGCTGCCGCGTGGACAGTGCCGGCGAAGAAAAGATTCAGCCGGAATTATTCTATTACAGTGATTGTTCCGTCTGCTGTTGAAAAATGTGCTTCCTTGTATTCCGCCCATCCGGTTCCGCCGTTATAAGCGTCAACACCGTCTTTTAAGGCAGGCAGTAACAGTTCTTTTTTTGACGTATACAGCGGGTCTGCAAAAATTTGCAGAAGTACGTTAAATGCAGTTTCAAGTGGATCTTTTTGTTCTGCTGATGAATAGGCGGCTGAAATAAATGCCGTAAATACAATGTGTTTTACTGAAGAATTAACTGCAGTTAACTGATTTCCCCATAATGTTGAAATTCCGGTTTCTGTTTTTTCAATTTTAACA
>JAGABO010000120.1 GCA_017614655.1 Treponema sp.
ACTGGTGGCTATGGATATCTTGGGGTGGCTTTTTCCGAAGCTTTACGAGACCTTGGTGCTAAAGTATATGTGGCTGCCAGGAGCAAAGAGAAGTTTCAAACAAAGTATAATGAAGACTGGAGTGTTGTTACAGGGTCTGTTCTGGGAACTGTTAAGGGAACGTATACAACAGAAGGACCCGGATCAGATAACTGTATCATAAAGTTTACTTTTACAGAACTTCCTGAAGATTTTACTTACGTTTCTAAAAATACAGAATATACACTTGAGATGTATTAATTGTAATATACTCCTTCTCTCTTTCTTTCTGCGTCAGGCTATGGAGCACGTAGCAGCGAAGCTGCGTACTCCACCGCAGCGAGCAGGCGAGCGAGGAGGATGAGCGGACAGCGAAGTGCGGAACAGCCGGCCTGCCGTAAGGCAGGAGACGCCCGGAAAAAAATCCCTCCTACTACCCCCAAAAAAATCCACCCTCAGAAACTCACTAGCAGAAATTCAAAAACTGTGGCATACTTGAGGATATAAATGGAGACAAAACATGGCTGACATTTCGAGAAGAATTACAAGAAAATCGATTAAGGCAAAAAAGAATGCTGCTATAAAAACAATAAAAAAGCAGGCAAGGGAAAAGATTCACGAGGTAAAATTAGAATACGCACAGAATCCCGAAAGACGCCGTCTTAAGGAAGCAGAACGTGAACTTAAGAAAGAGAGACGTGAACAGAAGGCCGCTGCGCTTCTTTCGTACTATCAGCATCAGAACCGCGAGTATACTCTGGGCGAGGAACTCTTTAGTTCGATAAGCCACGGAATTGGTACGGGTTTAAGTGTTGCTGCGATTGTTCTTTTAATCGTGCGCGCAGTTTTCCATACGCCGGAAGGGGCATCTTCGACTGCGGTGATTTCGGGTTATGCAATTTTCGGGGCATCAATTTTTATTACATACCTGATGTCTACTCTTTATCATGCAATTCCTGCTGTTCTTGCGCGCAAGGTTTTTTCTGTTCTGAATCATGACTGCATTTATATTTTAATTGCAGGAACCTACACCCCGTTTGTCCTTACGAAAATTCCGGGCACTCTTGGAATTTCTCTGTGTGCAGTTATCTGGGGAGTTACGGGCTTCTTTATTGCACTGTATTCTATATTCGGTTCAAAGCTCAGATGGTTTTCTGTCGTTACTTACATGATTGCAGGCTGGCTGATTATTGCGGTCTTCTCTTTCGTACCGGTGGGAACTTATCTTCCTGATATGTGCCGCGCCCTTCTTGTGTCCGGCGGTGTTGCTTATACTGTCGGCGGTCTTTTTTACCTGATGAGAAAAACAAAGTGGGCACATTCAATTTTCCATGTGCTTACACTGTGCGCAACAATCCTTCACTTCTTCTGCATTTATTACATGATTTAAGATAAACGCTTTAAAATAAAAAAGGCTGACTTAATACTGCGGTGTGTAAAAACTGCAATTCGTTAAGTCAGCCTTTTATTTTTAGTGATAACCGGTAATTACCATTTCTTTACAGGAAGACCGTTTCCGTCTTTTGCTTTTCCTGATGCAATCAGAATCCATTCAACAAGTGACCAGATTCCAACTCCAAGAATAATCATAATAAACAGAGGAATTACCATTCCAAAACCTTGTAATGCATTTACAGTTGCTGCATGATTAGGAATAAAAGCTGACGCATATTTTGCTTTTTCGAGGACAAGATTTATAAATGCTGCAAAATAAAGTGTATAAGCAAAAACTGTAAGTATAAGCTGAGTAACTGCACGGCCGAAGCGTCTTAAGTAAAAGTTGTGTACTCCGAAGTTTCCGAGGAAGATTCCAAGAAGCATTGCGGCAAGACGGCTTTTCTTTGAGATTCCTTCAGATGCAGGAACTACTGCCTGTGTCTGAACTTCAACTGGGAGTGTTTCCTGTGCAGGAGCTTCCTGAACTTTTGCCTGTTCAAGCTTTTCTCCGCAGTATTGACAGAATGCTGCTCCTTCGATTACTTCTTTTCCACAATTTGTGCAAAACATTTTATTCCTCCTTTAGAAAAAGAATGTCTGTAATTCTTAGTGATTTTCAATATAACATTTTTATTGCAAATAGAAAAGATAAATAGAAAGGATTGAAAAAGATAAAGGGCCCCGCGACTGGTTTCTTTCCGGCCGGGAGCCCCTGATTTTTATAGCTGTCTTTGTTTATGCAAAAATCGGGCGTACGTTGATTACGTCTGCAATTGCTTCAAGTGAGCTGATTGCTGCATCATCAACTTTTCCGTCTACATCAATAAGTGCATAAGCAATGTCGTTGCGGTTCTGGTCAATCATTCCGGAAATGTTGTACTTTGCGTTTCCAAGAACTGATGTGAACTGTGCAATCATGTTAGGAACATTCTTGTGTGTAATGCAGAGGCGTGTTCCGCCTGCAGGAATTGCAGAGTCCATTTTACACTTAGGATAGTTTACGCTGTTCTTGATTGCACCTGTTTCGAGGAAGTCGCGCAGCTCTTTAACTGCCATAACGGCACAGTTGTCTTCTGCTTCCGGAGTAGAAGCTCCGAGGTGAGGCATACAGATAACCTTGTCGTTGTTAAGGAGTTCTTCTGCTGCAAAGTCTGTTACCATGCAGGCAACCTTTCCTGAGTTAAGGGCTGCAAGTACGTCTTCGTTGTTTACAAGACCGCCGCGTGCAATGTTGATGATGCGCACTCCGTCCTTCATGTTTTTGATTGTAGATGCGTTGATGAGTCCCTTTGTATCAGGTGTTTCAGGAACGTGAACAGTAAGATAATCTGCCTTTGCAAAAAGAGTGTCGAGAGTTTCTGCATGCTTTACTTCTGACTTAAGGCTCCATGCTGCATCAACGGAAAGGAACGGGTCATAACCGATTACGTTCATTCCGAGGCTGATTGCTGTGTTTGCAACCATTGCACCGATTGCACCGAGGCCGATTACACCGAGTGTCTTTCCTTTAAGTTCACATCCGATGAAGTTCTTTTTTCCTTTTTCTGCAAGAGAAGCAATTTCTGCACCCTTACCCTTGAGTTCTGTGTTGACCCAGCGGTTTGCACCGATTACAGGGCGGCTTGCAAGAAGAAGGCTCATGATTACGAGTTCCTTAACTGCGTTTGCGTTTGCACCCGGTGTGTTGAATACGACAACGCCTTTCTGTCCGAGATCCTTTACCGGAATGTTGTTGACGCCGGCACCTGCACGTGCAATTGCCTTTACGGTCTTTGGAAGTTCCATAGAAAGCATGTCGTGTGAACGAACAAGAATTGCATCCGGGTTCATTATTTCACTTGCGATTTCATAATCGTCGCGCGGAAAGTTATCAAGTCCAACCGCACTTATTCTGTCTAAAGTCTGAATCTTATACATAATTAATCTCCTACTTATTGGCATCAGCGAACTTCTTCATGAAGTCAACGAGGGCCTTAACACCTTCGAGTGTCATTGCGTTGTAAATAGAAGCACGCATTCCGCCTACGAGTCTGTGGCCCTTAAGGTTTACAAGACCGGCTGCAGCTGCTTCTTTTACGAACTTGTCGTTGATTTCCTTTTCTTTTGCAAGAGCTGCTTTTTCTGCATCAGTGCGGTCAGCTTCGTCTTTCTTACCGGCTGCTGCAGTTTCGGCAGTTGAGTACTTTGTAAGGAACGGAACGTTCATCAGTGAGCGGCTTCCGACTTCAGTTGTTGCATGATAGAAATCAGAAGAGTCAAGGAAGTTGTAGAGGTAGTCTGCCTTTTCCTTGTTGCGCTTGAGCATTCCTTCTGCTCCGCCATTTGCTTCGATCCAGTGGAGGACTTTTCCAAGAACGTAGATTGTGTAGCATGGCGGCGTGTTGTACATAGAGCCGTTGTCTGCATGTGTCTTGTAAGCGAGCATTGTAGGAGTTCCCGGGAGGCAGTTTTCTACTTCCGGAATAAGGTCTTCGCGGATGATTACAAGAGTAACGCCGGCCGGAGCAAGGTTCTTCTGTGCACCTGCAAAGAGGAGTCCGAACTTGCTTACGTCAAGCGGTTCACTTAAAACGCATGAAGAGATGTCTGCAACAAGAGGGATGTTTCCGCAGTCAGGGATGTATTCGTAGTGAGTTCCCATGATTGTGTTGTTGAAGCAGATGTATGCATAGTCATAGTCACCGCTGATTTTTTCTACGCGCGGGATGTAAGAGTAGTTCTTGTCTTTTGAAGAAGCAATTACATCAACTGCAATTCCGAGCTTCTTTGCTTCGGCAGCTGCTTTCTTTGCCCATACACCGGTTTCGATGTAAGCAGCTTTCTTATTTTTAATTCCGAGGTTCTGTGCAACCATTGCAAACTGAGTAGATCCACCACCCTGAACAAAAAGAACCTTGTAGTTTTCCGGAACGTTCATAAGCTTGCGGATCATTGCTTCTGCATCTTCGATAATCGGTTCATAAGCCTTTGAACGGTGGCTCATTTCCATTACCGACTGACCTGTTCCCTTGTAGTCAAGCATTTCTGCTGCACATTCTTTTAATACTTCTTCCGGCAGGCAAGAAGGACCTGTACTAAAATTGTAAACACGACTCATTTTTTTTCCTCCTATATGGAAAGTGTTTCTAAT
>JAGABO010000121.1 GCA_017614655.1 Treponema sp.
AGCAAGATAGGCTTTAATCCAGGTTCCGTCACTCCACAAACGCTGCATCGGATTTACATCGTCAAGCATACGCGGATAAAGCGAAAAATCTATGTCAGAAAAATCCGGTACTATAATAGAAGTAAGTTCATCTTCTTCTTTCTGAATTGCAGCATCTGTTTCTTTTGGAGCAGTTACAGTTCCGTTTTTAAAGAGACGCATTTTATACAGCGGACCCGCATCACTTGTCTTACAGCCGTGTGTAAAAAAATCCAGATAGCTTCCGTAGCCGCGGTCGTAACTTATTGAATCAAAATATTTTTCGACGGCAGTTTCTTCGCATTCCCTCAGTTCTGTATTTATGAATCCGCCGCCTGCACTTACAAATACTTTATCAGAAAAGTTCTGCTTAAAAAAACGACCGGTGCAGAGTGCTGCCGTAAAAGTTCCTGCAAACGGAATGCTTATGCAGACAAGAGTTTTTTCGTCACCTGTATTTTTTAAAAGTGAATTTTCCGGGGAGAAAGTTTTCTTCAAAAGTTCTTCATAAAAATTTGCAAGAACAGGAGAATCAATTTTGTTTTCGATATTTGCAAAAGAAGCCTCACTTACTGCAATTGATTCAGCATAGCGGACAAGAGAAAACTGCGGATCAAAAACAGCCGTAATGTAATCAGCAAGATCTGCAACTGCAAGGCTTGCAAGAAAACGCGCATCATCTGTTCCAGGCTCGTGATCAAGGTTTTCAAGATAAGCATTCATTCTGGCCCCGCGCGGAACATCAGGAGAAAAAACAAAACGATGACAGAGTTCCCGCGTACTGAACGAATTGCCGTCTTCCAGAATCTGAACGATGACATCAATCCATTTAGCCCAGGCTTCCCCCATCGAAAGATAGGCCATTATATTGCTGTAGGTTGCTTCATCGTTCTGCCGAAGTGCCGCTTCTGCTTTTTTAACGGCATCTTTTTCTGTAAGCGTAAAAAGCTTTGTTATTCCTTCCTTACAAAACAGCGCATGAAAAAGTTCAATGTTCATGTCGTACCATTTTACGGTACAGCCCTGCTTCTTAAAAAAAGCGGAAAGATAAGCGCCGCTCGGATATGCCGTATTCAGCTGGACAATCGGAGGCTGGATGATGATTACGTTCATGCTTTAAGTGTACACTTTTTTTCTAAAAGAGTTTATACTTATAATATATTTTTCGTATTATAACATTAAAAATAAAGCACATATAAGGAGTATAAATCGTGAACGAAAAACTGATTGCAGATTACAAGAAGTTTCTTTCGGAAGGAAAAACCGAACGCGAATGCTGTGACATAATTACGGTCCTCGCTGAAAAAAACGAATATAAGGACATTTCAAAGGTAACTTCGCTCAAGGCCGGTGACAAGGTCTATGTTACAAAATGGAACAAGGCGATTGCTCTTTTTAACATCGGAAGCGGCGACATTCAGAACGGCATGAACATTCTTGGTGCCCATATTGATTCACCGCGTCTTGATGTAAAACAGAATCCAGTTTATGAAAAAGATTTTGTCGTTTACATGAACACTCACTACTACGGCGGAATCAAAAAGTATCAGTGGGTAACAATGCCGCTTGCTATTCACGGGGTTATCTGCAAAAAGGACGGCACTGTCGTTAAGGTTTGCATTGGCGAAAAAGAAAGCGATCCTGTTTTCTGCATCAGCGACATTCTTCCGCATCTTGCACAGAAGCAGATGAAGGAAGCTGCAAGTGATTTTATTCCGGGAGAAAATCTTGACCTCATAATCGGAAGCGGAAAACCTGCCGACGAAAAAGACGAAGCAAAAAACAAAGATGCCGAAAAAGAATCAGCAAAGAAAAACATTCTTGCACTTTTAAAAGATACTTACGGAATCGAAGAAAAAGATTTTGGTTCAGCAGAACTGGAAATTGTTCCGGCAGGCGCTGCCCGTGATTTAGGTTTTGACCGCTCGCTTATTCTCGCTTACGGCCAGGACGACAGAAGCTGCGCTTATACAAGTGCGCGGGCTCTTTTTGAAACGTCTGCCGGCGAACGAACCAATGTGTGCGTCTGTGTTGATAAAGAAGAAATCGGAAGCGTAGGGGCTACCGGAATGGCAAGCCATTTTTTTGAAAATGCCGTTGCCGAAGTAATTGACCGTCTTGGTGATTATTCTGAATTAAAACTGCGCCGTGCCCTTAACAATTCTTACATGCTTTCCAGTGACGTAAACGCAGCCTTTGATCCGATGAACGCAGACCTGTTTGACAGAGCTAACGCTTCGCTTCTTGGCGGAGGAATCGTGTTCAACAAATACACCGGAAGCCGCGGAAAAAGCGGGGCAAGCGATGCCTCTCCGGAGTTCATTGCAAAACTTCGTAAAGTCCTCGATGATGCTTCCGTAAAATACCAGATGGCAGAGCTCGGTAAAGTAGATCAGGGTGGCGGAGGAACAATCGCATACCTTGCTGCAAAGTACGGCATGTACGTTCTTGATGCGGGCGTCGCTGTTTTAAGCATGCACGCACCATGGGAAATAACAGCTGCTTCTGATATCGAAGAAGCTTACAGTGCATACAAAGCATTTCTTGGAATGTAACATTTACATTATATAACATCTTATGGAGACACATTATGAAAAACAAATCTTTTTTTCTGATTGCATCAATTGCTGCATTGGTTTCACTTTTTTCATGCAGTAAGAAAGAAGCGTACAAGCCTAATTCAGGCAAAGCGCCGCCGGTACAGAAACTTAAGCTTTCGTACAGAATCTCTGAACCTTCAACAGGATATGACCGCGAAACTCCGGATTCCCTGTGCATTTACTTTGACGGTTCTGCAGCAAAACTTGAAGATGTTGGAAAAGAACCTTCCGGCACAATTTCCATCAGCCCGGATATTTCCGGAAAATGGAAGTGGGAAACTGATTCTGCATTAATCTTCCAGCCGCAGGAAAACTGGAAGCTTGACACAAAGTATAAGGTTTCCTTTAACAAGGATCTTTTTGCAGAAAACGTTACTGTAAAAGGAGAGCCTTCTTTTAGCACTCCTGAATTCAGTGTTTATATTGATGATGCAACTTTTGCCGTAGATCCGGAAGATCAGAACATCAAAAAAGTTTATGTTACATTAAAGGCTTCAAACCCGATGCAGAAAGAGGGGTTAGAAAAAAAACTTTCACTTTCGCTTGAAGCAAGGGGAGCTAAGAATACTGTTAAATCAGATATAAACTATACTGTTTCATTCAACAAATCTGCAACAGAAGCTTATATTATAAGTAACAACATTCCTATTCCTCCAAAAACGTCACAGCTTTATATAAAGTTAAAATCCGGAATCAAATGTGCAGACGAATCTGCTTCATCAAAAAGCTCGGACGAAGAACAGGTACAGATTCCAGGATTAACAGACTATGTTCGGATTACTGATATTTCACACAGTCTTGTAAGAAACGATGACAATAATTACGACCAGATTTTATTTATCGAAACAAAGGGTGATATTTCTGTAAATGAACTTCAGAAACATCTTTCCATTTATCTTCTGCCGGAAGACAAACCGGAAGAACAGGGGTATGATGAAGTAAGAAACTGCAGATGGACAAATTATTCAACAGAACAGATTACAAGCCTTGTATTATCTAAATCACAGAAAGTTGAATTCGAACCGATTCAGACAGAAACACCTTTTGCTTCATTAAATTCCTTTAAGTTCAAAACTGTTCCGAACCGCTTTATTTACGTAACAGTTTCTGGAGGAGTCGTTTTCCATGGCGGTTATCGTCTGGATGAACCTACATCAGAAATTTTAAGAGTCCAGGATTATCCGCAGGAACTTGCCATTCTTTCTGAAGGTACGATTCTTTCTCTTTCCGGCAGCAACAAGATGGCCATGTATTCCCGCGGCATAAAGGACGTAACTTACACTCTCTCCAGAATTATGCCGAAAGACATAAATCATCTTGTTTCTATGTCTAACGGAAATATGAAAAATTTCTCATTCACCAATTACAACTTTAATGAGCATAATATTGCCGAAACTCAAACTTTCGAAGATACGATTTATTCTGCCTCTAAAGAAAAAGTTTCATACTTCTCTTTTGATTTCTCTAAATATTTAAGACCCGATGCAGAAAAACATCTTACAAACGGTCTGTTTATATTTAAAGTTTCCGGCAATGGATTATATGACAGACGATTCATTCTTGTTACGGACTTAGGATTCTTTGTTAAAACAAATTCTAATAATACAAAAGATGTTTTTGTTCAGTCCATTTCGACAGGATTACCGGTTCCGAATGCAACGGTCTACATTGTCGGATTAAACGGAAACACTCTTGTTTCTGTTAAAACAGACGGAAACGGCCATGCAGTTTTACCGGCTCTAAATTACAGTTCTTATAAGGAAGAACATAAACCGACTGCTTACGTTGTAAAGACTTCAAATGATCTTTCATTCATGCCGTATTCAGCCAGCGGCCGCTCACTCGACTATTCTAATTTTGATGTAGGCGGTGTTTACGGACAGACTGATCCTTCTACCCTTACCGGAGTTCTTTTCTCCGACAGAGGAATGTACAGACCGGGAGATGATATAAATCTTGGTCTTATCGTAAAAGCTGGTGACTGGAATGTTAATCTTTCGAACATCACGCTTGAATGTAATGTTTCTGATTCAAACAGCAATATAATTCTTTCAAAACAGTTCCAGCTTGATTCTTCCGGTTTCTCTGAAATCAATTTCTCTACTCAGGATTATTCACCAACCGGAGTTTATTCTGTATCTGTTTATCGTCTTATGCAGCACGACGGCTACACATCAAGAGATTATTTAACCGGAACAAAAATTAAGGTTGAAGAATTTTTACCGGACACTTTAAAAATTTCAACAAACTTTGATCCTCTTCCAAATGCCGGATGGATTAATCCTGGTGATATAAAAGGAACTGTTTCCCTTAAAAATCTCTTTGGAACTCCTGCAGCCGGAAATGAAATCAAAGCACAGATGACTCTTTCTCCAGGTTTCCCAAATTTAAGAAGATATTCAAACTATCACTTCTCTGATCCTTACTATAAAGGTAAGTCATTCGAAGAATTCCTGGGAACACAGACAACCGATGAAGACGGTAATGCAACATTTAATCTTAATACTCAGAAATTCGAAAAAGCAACTTACTGCCTCGATTTCTACGCAGAAGGTTATGTAAAAGGCGGCGGAAGAAGCGTTTCTCAGAATTCAAGAACTTACGTTTCGCCTCTTAAATACATTATCGGTTACAAAGCAGATGGTTCTCTTTCTTACATTTCAAGAAATGCAGGAAGAAAAATCAGTCTTATTGCAATAGATCAGAATCTCGAAAGAACCGAAGTCAAAGGCATTACATTAAAAGTTGAAGAAATAAAATACATTTCAACTCTTGTAAAGCAATATAACGGTCAGTACAAATATCAGTCTGTAAAAAAGACCTATCCTCTTGTTACAAATAAAATTGATATCGGCAAAGACGGTTATGACTATTTACTGCCAACAGAAAATGGCGGTGAATACAAAATTTCTATCATTGATGATTCAGAACTTGTATTCAACAGCTTTAATTATTCAGTTGCTGGAACTCAAAACATAACAAGAAGTCTTTCCAGAACTGCAGAACTTGATCTTCGCCTTGAATCATCTGACTTAAAGCCTGGTGAAAATGCAAAGATCTTTATTAAAGCACCTTATGCAGGCGCAGGTCTTATTACTGTAGAACGCGACAAAGTTTACACAAGCAAGTGGTTCACGACAAAAAATCTTTCTACAGAACAGACAATAGAAATTCCTTACGGACTGGAAGGAAACGGATACATTAACGTTATGTTCACACGTGCAGCAGATTCAGAAGAAGTATTCATGAGTCCGTTCTGCTATGGTGCAGTTCCTTTCTCTGTTGATAAAGATAACCGTACAAACAAAATCAATCTTGTTGTTCCGGAAGAAATAAAATCAGGAACAGATTTAACAATTAAGTACTCTTCTTCCGACAGCGGTAAGATTATTATTTACGCAGTTGATGAAGGTATCCTGCAGGTAGCCGGTTATTCAATGCCGAATCCGCTTTCCGAATTCTTTAAGAAACGTGCACTAGAAGTTTCTACTACTCAGATTCTGGATCTTATTTTACCGGAATACGAAATCTTAAAGAAAGTTTCTGCAACTGGTGGTGGTGCCGGAATGGATGAATTAAGCAGAAACCTTAATCCGTTTAAGAGAAAGCAGAATAAGCCGGTTGTATTCTGGTCTGGAATTATAGACACAGATTCTACCGAACGCGAAGTTACATACCATGTTCCGGATTACTTTAACGGAACTCTGCGCGTAATGGCTGTTGCCGTATCTACAAGAACAATCGGTGCGGTTCAGACTTCTACAAAAGCAACAAATACATTTATAATCTCGCCGAACACACCGCTTGCTGCTGCTCCTGATGACGAGTTTGATGTTTCTGTTACTGTAACAAATAATCACAAAGGAAGCGGAACAAATACTCCTGTAAACCTTACTGTAGAAACAAGTAAACATCTTGAACTTACGGGCAACAGGACAATTCCTCTTAAGATTTCAGAAGGAAAAGATGCAACTGTAACCCTCCGGTTTAAAGCAAAGAAAGAACTTGGTGGTGCAGAAATTATATTCACTGCAAGTGATTCTACAGAATCTTCTAAGTATACAAGTACGCTCAGTGTACGTCCTTCTATGCCGTACCAGACCTGGATTGTCTGCGGTTCTACGGATAAAAAAGAAGCTTCTGTTGATGTAAAACAGCATGTTGTTTATGATGAATTTGCAAAACGTACTGTTTCTGTATCAAACATTCCGGCAAGCTTTATGGAAGGATTAAACTTCTATCTTGCAAACTATCCTTACGGATGCTCTGAACAGGTTACAAGTAAAGCTTATCCATATCTCTATGATGATTTTGTAAAGGCTGGAAAAAAGACAAGAAAAGACGCAGAAGAAATGGTTAGTTCAACAATCAATATTCTCCTGTCAAGAAAGAAGAGTGACGGTAACATAGGATACTGGACAAACGAAAGCAGAACAGATCCTTTCATTACTCTTTATGTTGCAGAATTCCTTACGGATGCAAGAAACCACAATTTCTATGTTCCGGGTAATTTCTACGACAGTGTCATTAATGCAGTAAAGAGATATGCAGACTCATCAGATGATAATTCATATTCAATTTACCTGCGTTCTTATGCAATTTACGTTCTTACAAAATCAGAAGTAATTACAACAAGTTATATCGAAAAACTTGAAAACGATATAACAAGAAAGAATTTCACACCTACAGATTACGAAGGACTTTATCTTGCAGCAAGTTACGCTATGCTTAAGCAGGACAAAAAAGCAAATTCAATACTCGCAAAGATAAACAGAAAGAAGAATTTTGATTCATCATGGATGTATCATAACAGTCTTAACTACATTTCTACTTACATCGATATCATTGCAAGTTATTTCCCTGCACGCACAAAAGACATTTCTGTTGCCGAAATTGATGAACTGTGTAATTCACTTTCAAATGCTTACTACAATACACTTTCTACATCTGCAGCAATAAGGGCATTTGAAAGCTGGGCTTATTCTTCAAGTGCCGATACATACAAAGTTTATGAAGTCATCGGTAAAACAGATAATCCTGTTACAATTTCCGGCTCACCTGTTTTAAAGGCAGATTACTCTCCAAAGGCAGAGAAGATTAAGTTTACATCAGATAAAACAATGCCAATGTATTATCAGACTGTAACTGCAGGTTTTGCAACAAATCTTCCGGAAAAAGAAATTAAAGACGGAATCGAAATTACAAGGGAATACTGCAAACCGGAAGGTGGAAAACTTTCTTCAGTAAAAGTTGGCGATGATGTTCTTGTTAAGATTTCTTTCCGCTCTCTTAGTGGAACTGTTTCTAATCTTGCTCTTGTAGATTTACAGCCGGCAGGTCTTGAAAGTGATATTGAATCAATCAGAAACTTCAGGAGTAACGACTGGTCTCCGGACTATGTTGATATTCGTGAAGACCGTGTTGTCATTTATGCAACTGCAACAAGTAAAGTTCGAACCTTTACTTACAATGCAAAAGCAATCTGCTCAGGAACCTTCGTTGTACCGCCGATGTTCGCTGAACAGATGTACAATAAAGACATCAGGGCAATTTCTCCATCTGCACCGTTAAAGATTGAAGCATTAAAATGAAACCGGCTGAACGGCTAAAAAAAATATTCCGGTCACGCAGAGCCCGTATCTGGTTCTGCGTGGCTTCTCTTCTTGCTGTAATCATACTTCTCTTTTCCGTTCATATTTTTTATATGAGGGTTTACGGAAATATCTATGACGGCACAGAGTTTTCTGTTTCTTATGAAGACAGAAACGGTAATCTGCTTCAGGTATTTCTTACAGAAGATGAACAGTACAGAATATACAAACCTCTTTCTGCATATCCTCCGGAGTTTATAGAAGCTCTGCTTATGCAGGAAGACAAATTCTTTTATTCACACTTCGGAGTAAATCCAGTTGCTGTTGTAAAAGCCGGATGGGAAACTTACGTAAAAAAATCCAGGCGAATTGGTGCATCAACAATTACGATGCAGGTAGCCAAATTAAAATACGGCATATATACAAAGTCGATTCCGGGAAAAATCAAACAGATTATAAGTGCACTGTATCTGGAACTCTGTTTTTCGAAAAACGAAATTCTTGAACTGTATCTGAATCTGGCTCCCTGCGGTTATAATATAGAAGGTTTTGCAACTGCAAGCTGGTATTATTTTGGAAAAGATATTTCAAAACTAAACCTCTCCGAAAATATCATGCTGTGTGTTCTTCCTCAGAATCCGTCAAAACGAAGTCCGTCTCCAGAACGAACTCCTTCTGAGTTAATAGAAGCACGCAAAGTTTTATTTTCGTCCTGGGTAGAAAAACATCCCGAAGATGCAGAAAAAGAAATTTACATGGACATGCAGTTAGGTGTTGAATGCAAATTTCCTATGGAAGCGCGGCATTTTACAGAAATGCTTCTTTACGAAGACAACATTACTGCAAGAGAAACTGTAAAAACAACTCTTAATCTTCCCGTTCAAAAAAAATGTGAAGAAATCTTTTTTTCTTATCTGAATAAAAACCGGAGCTTTGGAGTCCGTAATGCAGCGATTCTTCTTGTTGACTGGAAGAAAATGGAAGTTGTCGCAAACATAGGTGCTGCAAATTATTACGACAATGACATTCAGGGTAAAGTTAATGCAACTACATCAAAGCGCTCTCCCGGTTCAACATTAAAACCATTTATTTATGCAATGGCACTTGAGCAGGGTCTCATTCATTACAGGACAATGCTCAAAGACATACCGACAACCTTTAATGAATATTCTCCCGACAACTACGGAAGTATTTTTAAAGGGCCGGTGCAGGCCTGGTTTGCACTTGGCGACAGCAGAAACATTCCGGCAATTTATCTTGAACAGAATCTAAAAGAAAGAAACCTCTACGATTACATGACGGATGCAGGAATTACAGGCCTTAAAGACAGAGACCACTACGGACTTTCCATAGTTCTTGGAACTGCTGACGTTACCATGATGGAACTTGCAGAACTTTACTGTACGATTCCCAACGGCGGCCTTCAGAAAGAAATACGTTCTGTAGTACAGAGCTCGCCTAAAAAAGAAAAAAGAATGCTTACTCCCGAAAGTGCCTGGATCGTCCAAAAAATGCTCGAAGCAAATGTTCCGCCGTATCAGAGTAAACCTTCAGAAATAAAATCTATTCCGGTTGCTTACAAAACAGGAACATCTATCGGATTTAAAGATGCCTGGTCAGCTGGAATTTTTGACAGATATGTTCTTATTGTCTGGGTTGGAAACTTTAACGGAGAAGGAAACAATGCATTCCTCGGACGCCACATGGCAGCCCCGCTTTTTTTTGATATAGCTTACAGTCTTCTCTCTTCGACACCAAAAAATGAACTTCTCCCCGAAGCTGTAATGCCGCAGAACGTTGTAGAAACAGAAGTCTGTGCCGTATCGGTAAGCTTACCCACAGAATGCTGCGAACACAGAGAGCTTACTTATTTTATTCCCGGTGTGTCTCCAATTCAAAAATGTAAGATTCACAGAAAAATAAACATTGATACAAGAACCGGTTACAGAACGGACGAAACCGACAAGCCTTACGTAAAAACAGTTATCCGAGAATTCTGGCCGAGCGATTTAATGGCATTATTTGAAGAAGCAGGACTTCCAAGACTTAAGCCGCCTTCGTATCCACCGGAAGATAAACGACTTGATTCTGGAACAAAGGGATATCCGCCTCAGATAACATCGCTCTTAAGCGGAACAGATTACATTTACAGACCTAAGGATCCTAAAAAAAATAAAGTCCTGCTTTATGCTGCAACAGATCCTGAATCTACCGAACTGCTCTGGTTTAACGGTTCAAGTTTTATCGGTCATGCAAAACCGTCACAGATTCTCGAATGGGAAATAACTCCCGGGGTTCATGAAATAACTGTAACAGATCAGATGGGCCGTGCTGATTCAATTACAATTTCCGTAAAAGAAACTGAATACTAAATTCACAATGCAATAAAAAAAAGAAGCTGTTCAAAAGATTTACACAACGTAAACTTATTGAACAGCCTCTTTAAAACTTTCTATGAATATAAAAGTCTTTTACTGCTTTTCTGCAGCGTACATTCCTATAAGTTCAGGAAAGTCATAGTTCTTTTCGATGAAGTACCTTAAGTCAAAGTCTTCATGCGTTACTACAATCAGGATTGTTGCATGAACTGTAAGATAATCAGAAATTACCTTCATTACATGCAGGCGCGTATCGAAGTCGATGTGAGCAAAAGGTTCATCAAGAAGAAGGATGTCCGGCTTTGCAGTAAGCGCACGTGCAATATCAACACGCTTAGACTCACCGGAAGAAAGTGCCTGCGGAAGACAATTCAGGTGATCAGCTGTAAGGCCAACCTTTTCCAGATTTTCCGTAAACTCTTCTATCGTTCCTTCAATTCCTGCTTTAGAAATCTGTTCAAAAGACTTGCGGATTGTAAGGTCCGGGAAGAACGAGAATCTTGAATCCTGCTGAACAACTGCCATCCTTTTACGGAATGGTTTAAATGGAGCAGGGTCTTTTCCGTTTTCCTTCGGCTTAAGTTTAACAAGGTCGTTTCCTTCCATGAGGATTTCACCGCCTGTTTCATCAAGAAGACGAAGAATTGCCTTTATCATGCTGGACTTTCCGCAGCCCGACGGTCCTGTAATTCCGTAAACAGTTGAACGTTCAAACTCAAGGTTAAGGCCCTTAAATGCCGTAAACTTGTGCTGACCGAACATGCCGCGTTTAAAGTAAGACTGTGAAACTTCCTTAAGTTCAATTGCTGAACCGCTGGCGCCTTTCTTTGCCTCGGGCTTTTCGTATCCTTCGAGTTCGGGAAGTTCATTAAGTTTGATCATTTCACCGTCTTTAAGAATATAAGCCTGAGTTAAAGTAAGACGACGGATAAAATCAACATCGTGACTTACCATAAGGAAGGTCTTCGTCTTGTCGCAGAGAATCTCTTTATTCAAAAACTCAACAAAACTTTTGCGCAGATTGCGGTCAAGGTTTACAGTCGGTTCATCAAGAAGAATAAGGTTACCCTGGCGCGAAAGAAGAATCATCAGAGTGATTCGCTGCATTTCACCGCCGGAAACTTCATCAGGATAGTTGCGTGCGTACTTTTCAAAGTCCATCGAAAAATACTGTGCAAGACGGGAAACAATTACATCCCTTGCACCCGGAGCAAGAAGAGCAAGATTCTGATCCAGCGTAAGAGACGGATTCATCACCATTGCAGTTTCTGCAGGAATAAACATAAGGCCCGACTGTTCAATCTGAACCCAGCGCTTAAAGTCCTGCTTCTTTCCGTCTATGTAAGAATCAAATCCGTTTACTTTCTGAGAACCTTCAAAAGAGAAGATGTTCATTGGAAGAATACCGGCAATCGATTTAAGCAGAACTGATTTTCCTGTACCGGTTACTCCCATGATAACAGTGGAAGTTCCTTCGTCCAGAGAAAAGTTACAGTGATTAAGAGTAATCCTTTCTCCAAGATGAATGCTGAAGTCAATAAATTCTACTGGTTTCATGCAGCTGCCTCCTGTTTTTTATTGCCGAGAATCATGAGGAATGCAACTGTAATGGCAATAACGATTAACGCCGGAATCCAGAAGTAGAACGACGGATAATCAGAAGCACCGAAGATTGCAGAACGATAAGCCGCAATCAATGAACCTGGGCTTGTATGCTGAGGAGAACCGTTTTCTCCAAAGCCAAGCTGAACTACATAACCGAACGATGTATCAAGAACAAGAGTCTTAATAAGAATACCTGCGGCAACACGCTTAAGGGTATCTTTCATAAGAGAAGTCCTCATCAATACCGAAAGGATTCTGTTTTTGGTAAAACCGTATGAACGGAACGAAACGCTGTACTTACGGTTATACAAATCAGAAAGCGGAATAGAAATACTTCGCACAGCTTCCGGAAGAACCGTTACTGTTGCAGCGCCAACAAAGACCATGAGCGAAACCCAGGTTGCAGTATTTGCCTTACCGTTACTTAAAACTCCGGAAACCGGAACATAACAGAACAGCGCTATGATGATAGACGGAATTGATTCAAATGCACTCAAAATACTTGCAAAACCTCTTCCGGC
>JAGABO010000122.1 GCA_017614655.1 Treponema sp.
TCGATCTTCAGACCAGGCAGATAACCAGCACTGTAACGCCTGAAGAGAGGTTCTTCTATGCTGTAAATACAAATGACGGAAGCAGGATATACGGTTATGATTATGACCATGGATTCATGTATATTGACCTTAAGACAGGCGAAGTCCTTCCTCCCGGCTCAACAGGCGAACTTGTATTTACTACACTCCGGAAGCATGCACGCCCGCTTATCCGTTTCAGAACCGGAGACATCGGACGCATTGACCAGACACCATGTAAGTGCGGACGAACACACGGAAGAATCCACATTCTTGGACGCAAGGACGACATGTTCATCGTAAGTGCAGTTAACGTTTTCCCGAGCGACATCGAAGCTGTAATCCGAGAAGAAAAGGATCTGACCGGTGAATATCTTATCCGCATTTTTGAAAAAGACTTCACCTGCAGATATTCAGTAGAAGTTGAAAAGGCAAGTACAAGTACAAAGACTGACGAAGAAGTTGCAGCCCTTACAAGCGCAGCACTTAAGGGAAGGATCGGAGTAAAGCCTTCGTCTGTTGTGGTGCATAAAGACGGCGAACTCAATACACGCAGCGAACACAAGTCAAAGCGCATCATTGATGAACGCAACTTGAACTACAATATTTAAGTCACGGTAAGGAAACTTCAGGGGAACTTCGAAAAACTCGATTTTTCTGAGTTTACATCAATATTAAGGAGGGACACATGGCTTCTAATTTAATGCCTGAGTATCTTTTTTCAGATCCGGAAAACATTTCTCCTACAGCACTGCCTGACTACACCACTCTGGATTTTATAAGCAACGGTTCTCACATTTACGGCGAAATCATGTGGCCCTCCGAAAACCAGCCTAAACCGCATCCCTGTGTAATAATGCTGCACGGTTTTCCTGGTACGGCACGTAACGATGACATTTCGCATGCACTCTGCAGAATCGGCTGTGTCGTACTGGTTCCGCACAACCGTGGTGCATGGGGAAGCGAGGGAAAGTATCTTATTACAAACTGCATAGAAGATGCACTCAATCTTGCAGAATATGCACATTCAGAAGAATTTACAGAAAAATATAACGTGGATCCTTCCCAGATTTTTTTACTCGGTCACAGCATGGGCGCAAATTCTGCTTTAAATGCAGGACGCAGACTGAACTGGATCCGCGGAATCATTATGCTTACTCCCTACGATCCTGCACGCTATTTAAACCGGAGCAAGGAAAGTTATTTCCGTTCTCTTCTAGAAGAAGGGAAGATACTCAAATCAGACGGAATTGATGCAATTTACGAAGATGTCGTCATAAACAAAAACGAAATAAGTCATCCTAAAGCCTTTGAACAGGTTAAGGACAAAAACCTTCTTGTAATCGGCGCAAGTTACGATTCTGTTTCTCCAATCAATGAAATGATTTTACCCTTATGGAATCAGCTTGAAGCAAATTCCCGGAACACAAAGGCCGTTCAGAAAAAAATTGACTTTCCGACAGAACACGGACTCTTGGGAAGGAGAATCAGCGTAATAAAAGAAATTGCATCTTTCATAGAAGAAGTCTGCAATTCATAACCTCAAGAACGGCGTAAATCTGTTATAATGCTGACATGCACGACCACAGGAACGGAATTTATAAGGAGAACTTAATATGCCAGATTTATCAAATAGAACTTCTAACTTTACGGACAGCGTTATCCGCCGCATGACCCGCATTTCCAACCAGTACGGTGCCGTTAACCTTTCGCAGGGCTTTCCTGATTTTAATCCGCCGCAGCAAATCTTAGACAGGCTTGCAGAAGTTACGCGCGAAGATTTTCATCAGTATTCAATCACATGGGGCGCTCAGAATTTCCGGGAAGCACTCGCTGCAAAAATAAAGCACTTTTCAGGAACAGACGTAAACCCAAACGAAGAACTTGTAATCACCTGCGGTTCAACAGAAGCAATGATGGCTGCAATGATGAGCGTTACAAATCCCGGTGACAAAGTAATCGTGTTTTCTCCGTTCTATGAAAACTACGGTGCCGATACTGTCTTAAGCAGTGCCGAACCGATTTACGTTCCGCTTAATCCTCCTGAGTTTAACTTTGATCCGGAAGTACTCGAAGATGCATTCAGGCAGAAACCGAAAGCAATTATCGTTTGCAATCCTTCAAATCCATGCGGCAAGGTCTTTACCCGCGAAGAACTTACCGTAATTGCGGATCTTGCAAAAAAGTATGATGCATTTGTAATCACTGATGAAGTTTACGAGCACATTCTTTACAAGCCTAACGTCCACACATACATGGCAAGCCTCCCTGGAATGAAGGAACGCACAATCACATGCAATTCGCTTTCCAAAACATATTCGATTACAGGATGGCGGCTCGGCTATGTTCAGGCTAATCCGGAAATAACTGACCGCGTAAAAAAAGTCCATGATTTTCTTACGGTAGGTGCCGCTGCCCCGCTCCAGGAAGCAGCAGTTGCAGGTTTAAGGTTCGGTGACGAATACTATGCAGCACTTCAGGAAAAATATACGCACAAGAGAAACCTGTTCTTAAAAGGTCTGGACGACATAGGACTTAAGCATACTGTTCCTCAGGGTGCATATTATATTCTGATTGATATAAGCGAGTTCGGTTTTAAAAGCGACATGGAATTTGCCGAAGTTCTTGCACGTAATGTCGGTGTAGGTTCCGTGCCCGGCTCTTCATTCTTTAAGGAACCGGAAAACCGCTATATAAGGCTGCATTTTGCAAAAAAAGACGAAACCCTTAATGAAGCGCTTAACAGGCTTTCAGAAATAAGGAAAAAAATTAAATAAATACCTATTGACAAAATAGGTTTTATACTGTATATTTTCTACTAATTAAGTAGGTTTTAAGGGTTTTATATGAACATGAATTTTTATGCAGACAGATCAATCTCTTCTTGCTGTCAGTGCTGTTGCAGGCACAGGCGGACATAACGTGCATAAGCATATTTTTATAGAACATTAATTCTATAAAGTCCGCCGGTTCAATTCAAAACCAGGCGGATTTTTTTTTGGAGGAATCATGATAGACGAACAGGAAAGCATAACTGCAAAACTCTGCTCATTTGCGAGGGCCTTTCATTCAAACTATGGCGAAAACAAAATCTATGATGATTATCTTGCCTTTGACCTTATGGGAAAAAAGCAGTACGAAGAAATGGGGCAGCTTATTCAAAACGGGTTTAACAGAAAACTGTTTGATGAAAAAAAATGGTTCAATCATAAATACATTCAGGAATCCGTTTACAATTACATGCTTCCTATTCCTCTTTCCAGAATAAGCTTTGCCTGCAATGAACTTTCTGCTTTTGCAAAAAAGCATTCTGCCGGCGGTAAGAAAATTCAGTACGTAATCTGCGGAGCCGGAATGGATTCGTTTGCATTCAGGAATACGAATGAAAATATTCATGTATTCGAAATTGATCATCCGGACACTCAGAAATATAAAAAGGAAAGGATTAAGGAACTGGACTGGATGCTTCCAAGAAACCTTACTTTTGTTCCTGTTGATTTTACAAAAGACAGCCTCAAGGAAAAGCTCATCAAAAGCGGATTTGATTCTTCAGTTCCGACTTTTACGGCAATTCTAGGCGTCTCTTATTATCTTGAACTTAAAGTGTTTGAAGAGACCTTAAAAATCATTTCGGAACTTACGGACACGGAAAGCAGAATCATTTTTGATTTTCCGGATGAAACAACCCTTTCTGCAGAAGCTGCAGCTCGTGTTAAAAAACTTGCACAGATAACGGCTAATCTTGGAGAACCGATGGTAAAAGGATTTTCATTAAAGGAGATTTCAGAGGCACTTGAACGTCATTCTCTCAGAATTGGAAATCACGAAAGTCCGGACGACATTCAGAGAAAATATTTTGCAGGAAGAAAAGACAGCTTAAGGGCTTATGAGAACGTTCACTTTATACGCGCAGAAAAAATAGGATAAACAATAAATGGAGGCAAAAATATGTCAGGAAAAAACTACAGGACAATCGAATCAAGGCTGATTCACGGCGGTATTTACGGAGATGAACACACAGGAGCTGTCAACGTACCGATTTATCAGACTTCGACTTATGAACAGCAGGGACTCGGGCAGAACAAAGGCTGGGAATATTCAAGGACAGGAAACCCGACACGTGCAGCACTTGAAGCACTCATTGCAGAACTGGAAGGAGGCACGCACGGCTTTGCATTCGGTTCCGGAATGGCTGCCTTAACTGCAGTACTTTCGCTTTTCAAGAGCGGAGACAGAATCGTAATTTCAAGCAACGTCTACGGAGGAACGTTTCGCGTACTCGACAAAATTTTCAAGAACTTCAACATCACTTACTCTATCGAAGACACAACTGATCTTGAAGCACTTGATAAAAAAATTACTGATGACGTCAAGGCAATTCTTATTGAAACTCCGGCTAACCCGCTTCTGACGATTACTGATTTAAGCGGAATTGCTGCCATTGCAAAAAAGCACGGAATTCTCTCTATAGTTGACAACACGTTCATGACTCCGTATCTTCAGCGGCCTATAGAAAACGGAATCGACATTGTCGTCCACAGTGCTACAAAATATCTTGGAGGACACAGTGATGTCGTTGCAGGACTTGCCGTAGTTCACGACAAGCTTCTGGCAGAACGACTTGCTTTTATTCAGAATGCAACCGGCGGAGTGTTAGGACCGTTTGATTCTTTCCTTTTAATCCGCGGAATAAAAACTCTGGGTGTGCGGCTTGACCGTCATACAGAAAACGCACTTAAAATTGCCACATGGCTCAAAGGTCATGAAGCAATAAAGAACGTTTACTACCCGGGACTTGAATCTTCACAGGGATATGAAATCAATAAAAAACAGGCTAAGAACGGAGGTGCAATGATAAGTTTTGAGTTAAAAGAAAACTATGATCACGCAAAGTTCTTTGCTTCACTCGGCCTCATTGCTCTTGCAGAAAGCCTTGGCGGAGTAGAAAGCCTTGCATGTCATCCGGCAAGCATGACTCATGCAAGCATTCCCCGCGACATTCGTGAAAAGGTCGGAATCACTGACGGCCTGATAAGGATTTCGGTTGGAATCGAAGGTGCAGATGATTTAATTGCTGATTTACAGCAGGCTATTGAAAAGGCAGGTAAATAGAATGAATTACTTTAACTCAATGCAGGACTTAATCGGAAACACACCGCTTGTACGACTCGGCAACATGGGACTTCCGGAAGGAATCAATTTATATGCAAAACTTGAACTCTGGAATCCCTCGGGTAGCGTAAAGGACAGAATCGGACGCGAAATGATTTCTGATGCAGAAGCCAGGGGAATCTTAAAAGAAGGCGGAACAATTGTAGAAGCAACTGCAGGAAACACCGGACTTGGAATTGCATTTGCAGCTCTTAAAAAAGGCTACAAGGTAATATTCGTAGTTCCCACAAAGTTCAGTCAGGAAAAGCAGACCCTTATGAAAGCACTCGGAGCAGAAATCGTAAATACTCCGAGGGAAGAAGGAATGCTTGGTGCAGAAAAAAAGGCGGAAGAAATCATTGCAGGAATTGAAGGAGCCGTTTCTTTAAGGCAGTTCAGGAATCCAGCGAATCCGCTTGCACATTACAGAACGACAGGACCTGAAATCCTTAAGGCACTGGACGGAAAAATTGACTGGTTTGTCGCAGGAGCCGGAAGCGGCGGAACTTACACGGGAATCGTAAAATATCTTAAGGAACAGAATCCCTTAATCAAGGGTGTTCTTGCAGATCCGATCGGTTCTACTATGGGCGGCGGTGAGCACGGTGACTATAACATCGAAGGAATCGGAAATGATTTTATTCCTGATACAATGGACATAAATCTTGTAGACAAAGTAATAAAAGTTACGGATGCCCAGGCTTTTGTTTCTTCACGAGAACTTGCACGTAAAGAAGGTATTCTTGCAGGAAGTTCAAGCGGAGCAGCTTTTTCTGCAGCAAAGTTTCTTGCACAGGAACTTGCACAGAACGGCGAAATAAAAAAAGCGGGCCGAAGCATAAATATCGTAACGCTTTTTCCGGACCGCGGTGACAGGTACTTTTCAAAGAAACTTTATGAATGATAATATTATAAGTCCGGCAGAATAGCTGCCGGCTTTTTTGGAGCGTAGACAATGACGATACAGCAGCTTAAATATGTAATAGGAATTTCAGAAACAGGTTCTTTTAACAAGGCAGCAGAAAAACTTTACGTTTCTCAGCCTTCGCTTACAAGTACCATTCATGATCTGGAAGATGAACTTGGAATTACCATCTTTAACAGGACCGGACGCGGAGTTACGCTCACAAATGACGGACACGAATTTGTTTCGGCCGCAAAACAGGTATACCTTAACTTTCTTAACCTTGCAGAAAAGTACGGAGAAAATTCCTGCATAAAGAAGAAGTTCGGAGTTTCTACGCAGCACTACTCTTTTGCAGTAAAAAGTTTTGTAGAAATGGTAAAGCACTTTAATACAGATGAATACGAGTTTGCAATCCGTGAGACGAAAACAAAAGAAGTAATAGAGGATGTTGCTTCTTTAAAAAGCGAAATCGGCATCCTTTACCTGAGTGACTTTAACCGTAAACCGATAGAAAGTCTTTTAAAAACAAGGGATCTGGAGTTTCATCATCTTATAGACTGCAAGGCCTACGTTTATTTATGGAAAGGAAATCCTCTTGCTAAGAAAAAGTTCATTACGTTCAGTGATTTAAATGATTATCCTTGCTTAAGTTTTGAACAGGGCGACGGAGAAAGTTTTTATTTTGCAGAAGAAATCTTAAGCACAGAAGAATACAACCGTACCGTTAAGGCAAACGACCGTGCAACAATGCTCAACCTTATGATAGGATTAAACGGATACACCCTCTGCTCCGGAATAATCTGCAGGGAACTGAACGGTTCAGACTTTATTGCAGTACCGTTCCGTGATGAAGATGATAAAATCAACCGCATCATGCAGATAGGTTACATCACCAAAAAGAATTTTACGCTCAGCACTATCGGTGAAAAATACATTCAGGAAGTAAAGGCTTATCTTGAGATTTAGCGTTCAGATTATCTTACTTCCACTCGTAAAGAATCTTTTCCCACTTTCTGTTACGGCCTTCTACAATCAAATCTATATCCCCGTCAGTTAAATGCCTGAAGCGAGCCTGGCGGCGGATATAGTGTCCTACATCAGTAAACATTTCGGGATTATGCGTAAGCTTAAACTTTCCGTTTTCATATTCTGCAAGATAGAGAAGTCCTGTATCTACGATTTCTTTTGCAACTTCAACAGTTTCATCAACTTTTACACCCCAGCCTGTAGGACACGGAGCAATCACGTGAATGAATTTTGTACCGCGGATTTTAGATGCTTTTTCCACCTTGTTTATAAAATCCTGAATATAACCTACGCTCGCAGTTGCTGCATAAGGAATACCGTGAGCTGCAACTATTTCGAAGAGGTTCTTTTTCTGCCTTAGATTTCCGCGTACGTTTTTTCCGGCAGGTGTCGTAGTCGTCCCTGCACCAAACGGAGTAAGCGAACTTTTCTGAATGCCGGTATTCATGTAGGCTTCGTTGTCATAGCAGATGTAAAGGACATCATCATTGCGGTCAATTGCACCGCTCAATGCCTGAAGTCCGATATCCGCAGTTCCTCCGTCTCCTGCAAAACCTACAACAACTGCATCATTGATTCCGCGTGCCTTAAGTCCTGCAAGAACGCCCGTCATCATGCTGGCAGTTCCTGCAAACGTAGAAATGATTGCATTGTTGGAAAAACAGAGTTGAGGATAATTAAAGCCGACTGCACTCATGCATCCTGCAGGAAGAACGGCAACTGCTTTTTCTCCCAGTACCTTAAGCGCAATCCTTACGGCAAGACTTCCTCCGCAGCCAGCACATGCCTTATGTCCGTAAAAAAATTCTTCTTCATTCAAAGTTTTTGCATTAATCATTCTGCACCTCCTCCGGGATTCCTAAAAAATGCACCGGATGAACAATCCTGTCTTTTCCTTCGGTAAGTTTTTTAAGTTCATCATAGATTTCTTTTATATCGCTTATGCTTATGTCTTTGCCTCCAAGTCCACCGATGTAATTTATACACGGGAACTTAAGTTCTTCTTTTTTTAACACTGAATTTACATTAGTAAAAACCGTTCCTTCTGCTCCGAAAGAAATGTCTTTTTCCAGCACGGCACAGGCTTTAACACCAGAAAGGGCTTCCTTAATTTCTTTATCAGGAAAAGGCCTCATGTAGCGGATTCTTAAAAGTCCGGCTTTTATTCCTGACTCGCGAAGTTCATCTGCTGCCTGCTCAACAAGACCGGCAATACTTCCTAAAGTAATGATTACAAAATCTGCATCATCAGTCCTGTATTTTTCTACAAGACCTGTATAATGCCGGCCGAAAATCTTTTCAAAACGTCCTTCGGCTTCACTGACAGCATCTCGGACATTGAGCATTGCACGGTGTTCTTTATACTTAAAGAAAGTATTCGTATCTGGACCTGCAGAAAATGCAAGGTTCCTGGGATTTTCAAAATCAAAGCAGTTGTCCGTTTTAAAATGCGGAAGAAATTCATCTGCTTTTTCCTGTTCAGGTACGTCTACACTTTCATAAGTATGAGTAAGTGCAAAGCCGTCCAGGTTTACCATAAACGGTGTCTGCACTTTTTTATGTTCAGCTATGTAATATGAAAGCAGTGCAAGATCAAGTGCTTCCTGTCCATTTTTTGCATAAGCCTGAATCCATCCGCTGTCTAAAAGTGCAAGAGAGTCACGCTGGTCTCCGTAAATATTCCACGGCAGAGCAGTCGAACGGTTTGCATTCATCATGACTATGGGAAAACGTCCTCCGCTTGCATACACCAGGCATTCAGCCATATAAAGAAGGCCCTGTGAACTTGTTGCAGTAAACGCCCGCGAGCCGGCTGCACTTACACCCATTGCGCAGGAGAGGGCAGAATGTTCGGATTCAACATGAATGAAATCACTTTTTAAGCTTCCGTCTTCTACGAATTCAGAGAGCTTTTCTACTACGACAGTCTGCGGTGTAATCGGATAGGCAGAAATAACGTCAGGACGGGCAAGCCTTACCCCGTATGCGAATGCTTCATCACCAGAAAGAAATTTATTTGCCATACTATTGTTCAGCCTCCATTTTTATTGCTTCAAACTTACAGATTTTTGAACAGATTCCGCATCCCTTGCAGAAATCGTAATCTATCTTGATTTTTCCGTTTTCCCTGTCTCTGCTGATTACTCCGTCAGGGCAGTACAAATAACACTGAAGACAACCTTTGCATTTCATGACATCGACAACAGGCCTTACATTTCTCCAGCCTGCATTTTTTGTAACAAGATAGCCGGCTTCATAAGCTGTTGCTTCCGGCACTTCCTCAAAGGCGACCGGCACTTTATTTCTTAAATAAGGCTTCATTCTGACCTCCCGAAAACTCTCTTTATTAAAAGAACATTCTTCTCCACAATCTTCTTTGGAAGATAACCTCTTACTGCTTCCGTAAGTTCGTCTTCGGAAACAATGGAACTGTTCCTGGCAAGAACAGAAAGCATTACCGTATTTGTAACCGGCATTTTAAGAATTTCCATGGCAAGACTTGTTCCGTCAAAAGTAATAACTGAACTGCTGCTGATGATTTCATCAGTTTCGACTGGCTGATGCAGGAGTTCTTCTGCAGTCTTTTTTGTATTTATAAGAATCTTTCCGCCTTCTTTAATTTCTCTGAAAGCAGAAGCTGTAAACAATGTGTCATCAAGAAAAATTACGTAATCAGCTTTTTTAATCTGACTTCTGTCTCCAACAAGTTTTGAATCAAGCTTTGTAAAGGCAAGAATCGGAGCCCCCCGGCGTTCAGGACCGAACGAAGGAAAAGCAAGTGCATGTTTTCCTGTAAGAGAATAAGCTGCTCCTAAAACTTTTGCAGCAGAAAAAGCTCCCTGCCCGCCTCTACCGTGCCATAATACTTCTGTCATAACGCCTCCATAAAATCTGTTCCTGCTGCAATTACATACCGTTGAATTATGACAAAATTTGATTTTTATGAATAATACAAGTTTTTTATGATGAGTTATAAGTTTTGCTGATATGTTTTTACTTAATTCCTAAAATCCGCTCTGCATTTCTGTAAGAAATCAATTCACGTTCATTCTGAGTAAGCGGAATACGGTTAAAGCGTTCGATTTCCGTTACAGGATTCCACATCGGAAAATCTGAACCGAACAGACCGTTCTCTGCTCCATAAATATTAATGTAATGCTTTAACTTTTCAGGAGACAGAAAATAAAGGCAGCTGGAAATATCATAATAAAAGCGTTCACTTTTTAAAAGCGACACAGCTTCTTCAAAAAGTGACCAGCCTCCAAGATGAGCTGCAATTACGTTAAGCCTCGGAAACATTTTGATAACTTTTTTTAAGCGTTTAGGATGTGAAAGATCAGAAACAGGATCTCCGCAATGAAACAGCACCGGAAGCTTATCCTGTAAATAATCATAGACTGGAAAAAGCTTTTCATCATCAATTGCTGTTTTCTGCTGATCAGAGTGAAACTTAATTCCTTTTAATCCGTTTTGAATTATATAATCTGTTTCTGATAAAAGTCCGTCTTCGCCAAGCCCTGCATGCAATGTCCCGAATCCGTAGAACTCTTCATGAACATTCTGTTCTTCAAGAATAAAATTATTAATGCTTCGGACATTTTCAGGTTTTGTTGCAACTGGTAAAAGGATAAAAGAAGAAATACCCGCTTCCTTACCTTTTTCTAAAAGACGGGAAGCAGTTCCCTCCATTCCTTCCTTTAAGGAATAATACGCACACACAGCCTCTGCTGCTTTTTTTGCGATTTTTTCCGGATATATGTGCGTATGAAAATCAATTATTTTCATTTTATTTCCTGCTGACTTTTTTTACACCCCATTCACCGAGCATCTGGATTCCCTGAACAAGCACGATCAGAATAAGGACACAGATTATCATTATTTCGCTCTGATACCGCTGATATCCGTAACGGTAGGCAAGGTCACCGAGCCCGCCTCCGCCGACAAGACCGGCCATTGCAGAAAATCCAAGTATGGAAACCGTTGTAACCGTTATATTCCTTACGAGAGAAGGAAGGGCTTCCGGAATAAGAATCTTTCTTATTACCTTAAGCTTTCCTGCTCCCGTAGAAATAAAGGCTTCTATTACGCCGCGCGACACATCAGAAAAACTTGCTTCTGAAAGACGTGTAAAAAAAGAAACTGCCGCAATGCTCAAAGGAACAAGAACTGCCTTAGATCCGATTTTAGTACCGACTATCAGTTTTGAAAGCGGAAGAAGAAGAACCATCAGAATCAGGAATGGAACAGACTGTATTATATTTATAATCACTCCGACTGTTTTATTTACAATCCTGTTCCTTACAAACAGCGGATTTTCTGTCGTGTAAAGAATAAGTCCTATGACGGTTCCAAGAATTATTCCGATTGAGACGGATATAATTACCATGTAAAAAGTCTGTTCCAGAGAAATCAGAATGTCATTCTTAACTTTTAAAATACTTTCTATCATACTGCCTCCTTATAACGTGCCGCATATTTTTCCAGACGGAAAATTCTTTTTTCGATTTCAGCAGTAACTTTTCTGACGGAATCATCAGAACCTGCAAAATTAACGAACAGAATGCCGAGCGGCTTTGAACTTATGTACTCAATCTTTCCATGAAGTATATTGAACTGGACTTTATGCTCCGCCGTAACTTCGGAAAGTATGCTCTGAGTAGCACCGTCGCCTTTATAAATAAGCTTGTAAATGTCACCCTGAACATTTCCTGCGATTTCTTCCGGCAATTTAAAGTTCTGTCCGTGCGCAAGAAGTTCTTTCGTAAACTCATGCTTTGGATTCGTAAACACTTCGTAAACGTCACCGAGTTCAACAACTTCTCCGTTTTTCATGACGGCCACACGGTTACAGATTGATTTTATTACGTCAAGTTCATGAGTGATGATTACGATTGTAACTCCGAGTTTTTCATTTACTTCGCGAAGAAGCTTTAAAACAGAATTCGTTGTTTCTGCATCAAGGGCACTCGTCGGTTCATCACACAAAAGAATCTTTGTATTGTTTGCAAGGGCACGTGCAATTGCAACGCGCTGCTTCTGACCGCCCGAAAGTTTTGCAGGGTATACATCACGTTTTTCAGAAATCTTTACGAATTCAAGAAGTTCATTCACGCGTTCTTCTATATCCTGCTTTTTCCAGCCGGCATCTTCCAGACTGAATGCAATGTTTTCGTAAACTGTCTTGCTTTCTGCAAGATTAAAATGCTGGAAAATCATGCCGATGTTGCGGCGTAAATCATGAAGTTCCTTATGCTTAAGATCTTTTACTTCCTTTCCGTTAACGGTTACGCTTCCGCCGGAAATTTTCTGAAGCTGATTGATTGTCCTTAAAAGCGTACTCTTTCCGGCTCCGCTTCCTCCTGCAATTCCAAAGATATCGTTTTCTTCTATATTAAAGCTTACATTTTTTACAGCATGTACTGGAGTTTTTCCGTCATTAAAACTTACGCTTACATTGTCAAACCTTATCATGCACACCTCCTTTAAAAAAGTAAGGCTGCTTTCAAAAATCCACCGGCAGGGTTAAACTGCACGACAGATTCATCCGGCAGCCTCCTTGATCTTTATTTCTGATAATCAACAGGGCGGCCGAATGCCACGTACTGACCGTTTGGATTTTCTATGACTTTCCTAAAACTGTCAGAATGAACGATCTGTGTAATTTCTTTAGAAAAATCTTTTTCTACGTCTTCCGTGCGGACTGCAATTACATTAAAGTAACCTGCCTGAAGCTGTTCATTGTAAACAGCATCGCTTAATTTTAAACCGGCACTCATTGCATAGTTTCCGTTGATGACTGCAGCATCCACGCTGTCCAGGACACTCGGAAGGATTTCTGCATTTACTTCCTTAAAGGAAAATCTTTTTGGATTTACGGCAACATCCTTTACTCCGGCTTTGCTTGCATCAATTGAAGGGTCAAGTTCAACAGTTCCTGTCTGAGCAAGAACGCGAAGTGCACGGCTTAAGTTTGTATCATCATTAGGAATTGCAATGACGCTTCCTTCGGGCAGTTCTGAAATTGACTTAACTTTATCAGAAAAGATTCCCATTGCTGCCGTCGGAATTTCCGTTAAGTAAGAAAGCTCAAGTCCGTGGTCTGCAGAAAACTTTTTAAGGTATGTTGAATGCTGGAAAACATTTACATCAATTTCTTTTTCTGCAAGTGCATTATTCGGCTGAACGTAATCAGAAAATTCTACAATCTGAATTTTATAGCCCTTCTTTTCCAGTTCAGGCTGCACTGCTTCAACAAACATGTCTCCGTAAGGACCGGCACATACCCCCACACGAAGGGCAGACTCACTTCCGCAGGAAACAAGAAGTCCTGCAGAAAAAGTTAAAGTTAAAACTAATCCGATAAAAAAATTCTTTTTCATATAACCTCCTCTCAAATCAAAAAAGCCTTTCGATTTCTGACAGTTAAGGTTATACAGGATAATAATTCCTTGTTCTAATACAAGTTTTTTATCGTGACATATAAGTTTTAGATATAACACGAGGACAAAGATAATATTGATTTTTATCCTAAGTGCAGTTTCTATAGAGATGCTACGGCAAAAGTCATGTCAATTAATTTATCCTGTGTTTTTTCATTCATTTTAAACCTCCAAAAAAATGCATGAGCATTATTTCTTTTTATCAAACTGGCTGAACCAGAGCATGATTTCCTCGAAAAGCGAAGTATTAAGCTCGTAATAGATGAAATTCTTGAACCTGCTTTCGATGACTAAATCTGCCTTTTTCAGGATTGAAA
>JAGABO010000123.1 GCA_017614655.1 Treponema sp.
ATATGCACGAACACGGCTGTGTTCATAGTTGTTTACATAAACGTTATTTCCGTTTATGGTTCGGGTACTTGTATTATCATAATATGCGCAGTTTACAAGAATGTTTTCTGCAAGCAGAAGTTTTTTACCGCTGTAGTTATCCGTAAGAATACGCCATTTTATGGGTTCTACCTTAAAATATTTTTCGCTTGTTCCGCCCCAGCCGACTGCTGTGCCGTCGCTGTAAGTGTAAGCAGAAGATATTGGATTTTCTACAACCTTTACATACCATTCGCCGTCGCTTCCCTTATAGTAGGTAAACATGCCGGCTCTTTTTGTTTCGTTCTTTATAGTAACATCTGCTGTCTTTACGGTCTGCGGCCAGCGTCCGAAGAGTAAATAAACTCCATCCGTACCTGCAGTCCCGTCTGTTCCTGCAGGAAGCATTGTAATAGAATTCTCCACCGTCACGGTACACATAGCACTCTGTTCTTCTACACTGGCAGTAATCGTTGCGTTTCCTTTTGCAACGGCAGTTACAACTCCATTAGTTACAGTTGCAACATTTTTATTGCTGCTTGTCCAGGTTACGGTTTTATCAAAAGGATTTTCCGGAAGTACTGTTGCAGTAAGAGTTTCTGTATCGCCGGTAATAAGAGTAAGTTCTGTATTATTAAGAATAACGTCTGTTACGGGTATTATCTCCCACAACGCGGTAAGAGTAATATCACCTGTCGTACCTTTTGCAATCTCTGTTACAAACTCGTCTCCGTTTTTCCAGCCGCCGAAGGTACAGCCGTTTTTTGTTGCATCAAGGAGAGGAATTTCTTCGCTTTCTATCGTATAAGTTGTTACAGTGTTCGGGTTTTCTGCGTCTTCGAGTCCCGCGTAGGTAATCGAATACTCATGCAATGTCCAGTGTGCAGTAACCGTTGTATCTTTTGTAATCTTTGTATCTGCGTCAACCTCTACATCACCTATGTACCAGCCTGCAAAATCATAGCCGGTCTTTATAAGTTTAATCTTAGGTATCAGAAGACCCTCTCCGCTTTTAACGGAGACTTTATCGGTAAAAGCAGGTTCTGATCCGTTTCCGTCGAAAATTACGGTATACATAACCGGATTATCAGTCTTCGTTTCTGCCTCACACGAAGCGAGCACAAATACCATTGCCAGGGCCGTAAAAAGAACGGCAGGCTTAATAAAACTTTTCATAATTTCCTCCCGGAAAAACATTTTGTTATTATGATAACCAAATTTACAGAAAAAGTCAGTAAAAAAGCAGCTACCAGACACCACACGAACTGTAAAACCGCTCAAGATATTACCAGGGTTCGATTGATGTTGACTGTCTTCAGTCCGGACAGAAATACAGTCCCTCTGAACACTCCGCTCCTGTCCAAGCGATGACAAAACGGTATACAACTGATATAATGTCCGTATGTCGTTTTTTGCGCGAATAGTGGAAGTGTTCCAGTCAGTTTTTCAGGCATCATCTCCTGATGTAAAAATACGTCAGCAGGTAAGAAAACTGGAAACCGAAGTAAAGGCGCTGGCTCCAAACTTATACAAAAACTCTCTCGTTCAGCCGAACTTTGCGGAAGTGTTAAGAATACTTTTTATAAGCACAAAATCAATCGGCGATCTTCTTGCAAATACAATCTGCTCGGAAGACTTAACTCACAACAGGCGATACGAAGAACAGCTGCTTTTAACCGGTTTCGATTCAATTTCTCAGGAAATAATTTCGCGCATGAACTACGAAACACGTAAAGCCGAAGCTCATGAGGCAAAATCAATCAACAGGTATTTCGAAGCAGAACACAAGGAACTGGACAAAGTAATACGGCAGCTTAACACCGACCCGTTTATCAGGATAGACCGCGTTCTGGACAAAATTAAGCAGCTGAATGATATCTGCCGTTACAATTATATAACAGTTTTAAGGCTCTTCGACGGAAACTTTCAGGGGGCTCCCGGCTACAGTCCACAATTTCTTCCTATTCCAATAGAAGTTCTGGAAACAGCCCTTATGGATCTTTATTACGTTTTTGCTGATATGGACATAACTGTTTCCGTAAAAAATGCACTTTTTGCCCTTAATCAGCTTTACACAGGTTCAAGGCCGGGAGAAAACAAGCCCGGCGGACTGGAAGAAAACCTAAAGAAGATTCAGGGTATCATTCACCATGTACTTACGAAAGATCTGCTTCTTGCAATGATTCGCCTTGCAAAAAAAGACAGCGATTTTAAGCCTCAGAAGGCAACATATCAGAATGTTTCACGCAGAAAATATGCAGACTGGCTCGAAGAAAGATTCCGTACGGACGAAAAGCGACTTAAAGCCGAAATTCAGGATGAAACTATCAGCGAAAAAGTTCATGAACTGTTCCCGGGACATCAGCCGCTTATGCTTATGGGCTATTCAACCGACCTGAACAATCAGCTTAAGCACAGCACTCCTCATTCGTTCAACTACATTCTGCCCCTTCAGGTGCTTAAAAGCTTTGTAAAAGAGTTTTTTGAAGACGGAGTACGTTCTCTTGTAAATGATATCGTCATAGAAGGATTTTTTAACAATCCGCTGTATAAATCGGATTTTTCTGCCTGTGTATTTGCCTGTAACGAAACAATGGAACGCATAGAAGCTTTTGAGCAGATGTTCCACCGCAACAATGAGTTTGACGAAGCCATCATAACGGGACTTATTCACGACAGCCACCGTGATGCTTCATTTGCACCGCGTCTTAAAGACATGATAGACAGAATCAATTCTCAGGCAAAAAGCATACTCCAGTCAGAAGCAAACAATTTTAATCAGCTTCATAAGAAAATCAGCGACATAATAATCGAGTCTAAAAAACCGACTTCAGAAATAATAACAAATTTAAAGGTGCTCATGATTTCTTCAAGAAACAGGGAAAAAGCCGAACTCCTCGAAGTGCAGTTTGACAAGTGGAAGATATTCCTTGAAATTATGAAGAATTATGTTATAATAGGAAACATTGAAAAGAAATAGCATTGGAAAGAAAAAAAAATCAGCCTCAAAAGGACAGGATTCAACTGTAGTTAAGACACGCAGACCTTCCACCGCTTCCGAAGTAAATGAAGCGTTAAGCCGTAGTTTTCATGAAGGTCTTATAAATGCTACTTTTAATTCAGATAACGAAACACTTTCTAATTACGAAAAACAGGTGTACGATCTGCAGCAGCTTCTGGAAATTTCGCGCTCTCTCTGTACTACTCTGGAACTGAACAAGCTTATTCAGTCTATCATTTACATATCCATGGCACAGATGCGTGTTATGGGTGCCGGTATCTTTATTCAGGAATCTCTGGAAAGTCCCGAATATTCACTTGCGGAAAACTTCAGCGGTCTGGAAGTAAGCCAGTCTGTAAACTATAAAATCAATATTGATTCGGAATTCTCCGACAAACTCAGCCGTGTAGGAAAGGTTTACACGGCCGAAGTTTTCAAAGAGGAATTTTCAGACTTCCCGGAATACGAAATGCTTGCATCCCTTAAACCGTCGCTTATCGTTCCGCTTATCCTTAAAAACCACATAAACGGAATCCTTATTCTGGGTGAACGAATAGCCCTTACCGAAGAGGATGCTTCCTATACAGATTACGAGCTTAACGAAATATACACCATCGGTTCGCTTGCTTCGATTGCGGTAAACAATGCTTCCCTTGTTGAACAGTCCTCTACCGACATGATGACAAAACTTAAGCTCAAGTACTACTTCTTTAATATTCTTACCGACAAAATTGATGCTTCGTTTACTGCAAACAGACCGCTGTGTGTACTTATGTTCGACATTGACCACTTTAAAAAGTTTAACGACACCTTTGGTCATGCATGCGGAGACTACGTTCTTCAGACTGTTGCGAAAATCATCAAATCAACTATACGCTCGGAAGACATGGCAAGCCGCTATGGTGGAGAAGAGTTTACGGTAATGCTCCCCGACACAAGCCGCGAAGAAGCAATTCAGGTTGCAGAAAGAATACGACAGTCCATTCAGGATTACGACTTCTTCTATCAGGATCAGCACATGAAGGTAACTATTTCCTGCGGTATTTCCGAGTGTAATCTCGAAGAAAACCCGGTTCCTTCTGCAAAAGTCCTTGTTGATCAGGCAGATATGGCACTTTATGTTTCAAAACACAGGGGAAGAAACAGAGTCACCTTTGCAGACAAATCAATCCGCGAAAACGAAAAATATTCTGTTCAGGAATAGAAGTTTCAAATGTTTATAAGAAAACCTTTCAGATACACTTTCTTTAATGCAACGCTTATTCTGCTCATATTGAATGTGGCAGTTTATTTTCTTCAGAACCTTGGAATCACTTTTATAGTACACCATCGTAATTCTGATATTGCCCTTGATGTTACCCATCTGCTTTCGGCAAACTACTTTTTAATGACACAGTTTCATTTCTGGTGGCAGCCGGTAACTTACATGTTTGTGCACGGCTCCCTTACACATATTCTGTTTAACATGCTGGCTCTGTTTATTTTTGGCATTACCCTGGAAAAAACAATGGGTTCAAAAGAATTCCTTCTGTTTTACATGTTCTGCGGAATTCTTGACGGTATTATTTCCATTCTGATTTACTGGTATTTAGGAAAGCCCGTTACACTGATGGGAGCAAGCGGTGCTATTTATGCGCTTCTTTTTATGTACGCAGTAGTTTTCCCCCGCAACAGGCTTCTTATCTGGGGCATTATTCCCATAAGGGCACCCATTCTTGTACTTATATATGCCGTAATCGCTTTTGTAAGCCAGTTTTTTGATGTTACAGGCGGTACCGCTCATCTTACGCACCTGTTTGGATTTATCCTTGCCTGGATTTACATGGTCGTGCGGATGGGTATTCATCCGCTTAAGGTATGGAGAGACTCATTCTGAAAAACGGACGGCTTTTTCTTATTAAATCAATGCTTTTCGCGTTTACAGCCGCTCTTTTTGCACAGGTTCCGTCCCAGAAAGAACAGATCCGACTTCTTGTGTGGGCAGATCTTGATGCTTTTCCGGGTATTTTTGAAGAACCTGCCGCTGATGTTACTGCTGATACTGATGCCCCGGAGTCTCAGCCTGAATTGCCGGCCGAATCAGCACAATCAGAATCAGAAAAACGTTCAAAAACCTGGCCTTTTGATTTTGCAATAAACCGTACAAAAGAAATAGCACCTTTTCTTCTTTCCGGAATGCTCAACGGCTGGAGTTTTGAATATACCCCCTATGACAAATCCCGGAAAGTAAGTGAATATTGGGAAGTGAAGGAAATTCAGCCTTTTAATCCCGAAACCTGCCGTCTTGAATACAGGGATCCGGTTGTAAAGGAAGACAGACTGCTCTGCTGGGTTTACTGCGACCGCTCTGTTCAGCAGATAAAAAACTACGAATACTGGACTTCCATAAATCATCCCCACATTCACGGAAAAGGCACCGGTAAAGTAGAAGACGGCTTTGACGGAATAAAGGAAGCCTGTTCCAATGCGCTAAAACAGGCTGTGCGGGATTACTGGCGCACTATGATAAAAAATAAGCCCAGGGAAATAAGCGGAAAAGTGTTACTTATACGCGAACCCAGGGTTTATATAAAAGACGGCCAATACACAGTTGACCTTGATTTTTTCATTCAAACTGATAGAATAATTGAGTATTCTTTCTTTTGAATTGCTCAGGCTTCCGGGACGAAAGTTTACGGGGTTAAAAAACGCAGGAGGTTTCCATGAAGAGAATATTAACATTCATAGCAGCAGCACTTTTTGCTTCGGCAGCTTTTGCTCAGACAGCATCTGGCGGCGGAGTCGAAAGTCTTGACAGCTACGCTGATACAAGAAGTATCACAAAGACTGTTGAGGACAAGTTCGCAAGCTATCACCCCAAGGCAAAGAACGTTACCATCGAGTACGAATGGACACCTTTGACCGGTGAACTGCGCTTCTACTACACATGCCTTGCAGCAAGTTTTGATCAGGGCGAAGCAATGAACACAGCCATGGCTTTCTTTGAGGATTTTGCAGCAGAACAGAAATACAAGCATTATTCTTACAAAGCCAAGGACAAAACAAAATACTTTAAGGACGGGCCGGCAAGGAAGACCACATACGTTTCATACGTACTCTTCACACGCTAGCTTTAATTAAAATGACAGACACAAAAAATTTAATTAAGAATCTTCACCCGCTTGAAACGAAGGTTCTGCTCAAGTACGGCCTTAATGACGAGCTTACTTCCGAAAAACTTCAGAAGGAGCTCGGCTATAAGGAAGGACACGCAAACCAGGCTTTCAGCTGGCTCGGAGGAAAAGCTCTTATTGCAGAAAAGAGCCGTACTCCGCACACTTATTTTGAACTTACTGATTTCGGACGCAAGGTTCTCGCAGAAGGCTTTGCAGAAGAAAAGATTGTTGCATTCATAAAGGAAAAGGGTGCAGTTACCCTTCCCGAGATTGCCGCTTCCCTCGGCATCGAAAACAAGGACGTTGGTTCTGCTTTCGGTGCTTTGAGCAAAGACGGCGTTCTTGCAATGAATGCAGAGAAAAAAGCTGAATACAAGGGAAAAGAACTTCCCGCACGCTTCGGTGTTGCAAAGGCTCTCATCAAGAAGGCTTCTGAAACAGAAAATGCCCAGCTTGATGCAGCAAACCTTTCTAAAGATGAACTCGACGTAATGTCGGGCCTTACAAAGAAGCGCGGTATCTCGGAAACTCCGTTCAAGACAATTGAACGCGAAACTGTTGTGTATCAGCTTACGGAAGCCTATAAAGAAGTTGCAGAAGCACTTAAATCGGCAGGAATCACCGGTAACGAAATCGGCGAAATTACTCCGGCAATGCTTTCCAGCGGCGACTGGAAAGAAGGAACCTTCCGCGGATACAATATCACTATTCCGCCGGCACGCATTATTCCGGGCCGCACAAATCCTTATGTTCAGTTCCTCGAAAGCGTAAAGGACA
>JAGABO010000124.1 GCA_017614655.1 Treponema sp.
AAAGAATCATTAATGATCCAAAGCGTACTGCAGGGTGAAGTCAACCCAAACAATTCCGATGTTGTATGATGAGCTTGAAAGACCTTTGGTAAGTTCTTCTGCAAATTCCTTAACTGAAAGTTTTCCCCAGATGCTTTTGTCATCATTATATCCAATCTGGAACATTACAGGATTTCCCTTGAAGGCTTTTGCGAAATCCTGAACTTCCTGTCTGTAAGAAGAAAGTGATGATTTTCCCTGTGTATCAATAACGAAAATCATTCCGTCTCTGTATGATGGAGGCATGATTGACGGCTTCCAGTGTTTTAAGAATACAGTGTTGTTTGAACCATAGTTTCTTACAAGCTTAACTAAGTCTTTTGCTGTCTGGTCTTTCATCTGCTGTCCATAGTAGTCCGAGTTGCTTTTGCTTGATCTGTGGCTGAAATAGTATTCCATATCAACACCAAATCCCTTTACGCACTTGTGACTGCCATATTTGTCCATAACAATTTTTGCAAGTTTAAGAATGTCTGCATCACCTGATTCAACCTGAAGCCATACAGAAATTCCGTTCTTGTCTGCGTAGTTTAAGAATGATGTGTTTGGATCACCTGAACCATTTTTTACATAGCTTGGAAGTGATGAACCTGCATTGAAGTTTAAGTGTGCTGTAGGATGTGTTTTTTTTGAATCTTCAAAACCGCTTACAATCCAAATTGCAACAGGTGTTGTGTTTTTAAACTTGTTGTTTACTTTTAATGCAAATTCACCCCATTTTTCACCTTTGCTCTGTGGAACTCCGACACTGTCTTCTGCACCGTAATCTGAACATCTTACACCTGCCCATTTAATTGGTGAGTCTGTAGGGGCAGGCGGATTAATGCTGCCTGAATCATTTGTAGAAACTGAGAAGCTTTTTGGGCTTGCAAAGTATTCTTTAACATTGCCTTTCAATGAATTTGCAGCAATCCATGTAGAAGCAACCTTTAAGTCACCAATCCTTACAGTAAGACCGCTTTTTGCCGTACAATAAACAGTAATTCCTATTTCAGTTTCATTTGCAGTAGCAGTTGTCGAAACTGAATACCATTTGTTTCCTGAAACAGCAACATCTTTAATCCATTTGCTTTCAGAACTAACTCCTCTAACCGTCAATTTTGATGCATTTTCTGGTGTGTAAATTTGGAAAGAAACTGCATCGCCAGATTTGATTGAAAGGTTTGAAAGCTTGAACTGGAATTTGTTTGTCTGATCCCAGCCAGATGTGCTTGTAGCCTTTACTTCAACATAATGATTTGGCTGCGAGCCTGAAGCAACTGCTCGTGCTCCGAAATCAGAAGTGCCTTCTGCTTCTGTAAGTGAGTTTGCACAACCGGAAAGAATTCCTGCTGAACAAGCCAGAACAGCAGCTGCTCTTAAAACTTTTTTTAACATTTTGTTATCCTCCATAAAGAATAAAACTTTTTTTTTCTCTCTCTAAATGCCAGTTTTTTTTACGTGGATAAGCAGAACAATTTTGAGCTCTTAAAATGTTCTGCCTTATCTGACTTAAGTATCAGACCGAATTTTTTATCTGTCAAATCTTTTTTAATAGAAGAAAGTTAATTTTATTGTTGAACATTGTTTTATCTCTAAAATCTCAATTTTTTTTACGGAATAAAGTTTGTAGTATTTTTGTACTTATTTTTAAATGCAGTTAAAATAAAAAAAAGGGGCTGCCCCATACTTTTGGGACAGCCCCTCTTGCATCAGATGTTATAGACTATTTGTCGTATTTGCTTTTAAGGTCGTTTACAAATTCTTTCATCGTAAAGTCAACCCAAACAATACCGAAGTCGCTTGAATACTGCTTTCCGATGTTTATAAGATCCTTGATGAACTGCTCTTCTTTGTTGTTCCAGAAACTGTCATCTGCAGGATATCCTACCTGGAATACAATCGGGTAACCCTTGAATGCCTTTGCCCATTTTTCGAATGTGCTCAGAGAGCTGTAGTCCTGGCTGTCTGTTACGAAAACCATTCCGTCTCTGTAGCTTGGCGGCATGAATTCTGTTTCCCAGTGCTTTGCAAATACACGGTAGCTGCTCTTAATATTCCTTACTGCGGTTACAAGATCAGCAGCTTCCTGATCCTTGAGTTTTCTTCCCATAGGATGCTGTTTTCCGTCAGAACCTTTTTTGTGTACAGAGTGTCTCTTCCACCATTCGTTGTCAAGTCCGAATCCTACGACGCACTTGTTGCTCTTGAATCTGTTAAGGACAATCTGTGCAAGCTTTATCGGATCATTATCACCCGGTTCAACCTGAAGCCAAACGTCGATGTTGTTGTTGTTACAGAAAGTCATGAGCTTGTCGCAGTAAGAATCATTGTTCTTGAACTTAAGTATGCTTGAAGAACTTACTCCGGACGGCTTTGAGAACTCTAATTCACAGATGTCATTTTTCTGATCATGATAGTTGTCTCCGCGGTCCTTGCAGTATTCACATGATGTCTTTCCTGAACTGTGAACGGTACCTACGATAAATACGATTGCTGCCTTTCCGGCTCCTGTTGCATTCTTTAATACCTTAAGGTTCTGTTCCCAGCTCTTGCTTGAATCTTCGCTTCTGTATACAGGAAGCTGGTACTTGTTTGGAAGATTGTCGTTCTTGTATGAATAGCCTGTATGACTGTCGATGATTCCGTAGTTAGAGAATCTGAAGCCTGCCCACTTGAGCGAACCGGAAGAACCGCTTCCGCTTCCGCTTCCACTGCCACTTCCGCTGCTTCCACCAGAACTGCCAGGGTTACTGTTCCATTCAGAAGGCTTGTCACAGGTGAATTTTACTGATGTTGATGATTCGAATGTGCTCCATGAACTCTGGCTGAATGAAATTGCGCTTGCACTTGATGATGTGCCGAACTTAATGTCCTTAACTGCAATTACTTTTCCAACAGGTAAGCTTTCGCCGTATGTAAATCCGAGTTTGCTTGTGCTTCCTGAATAGCTTGAAGGAACTGTTACGGTAACTTTGTGCCAGCCGTTTTCATAATCAGTGCTGCCTGTTATAAGGCTGCTTACGCTTGTGTCCCATTTTGTGTAAGAGCCTGCTCCGTCACGAACATAGAATTTGTCTTTTGAAGGAAGTGCTGAGTTTCCGTTGCATGATACATAGAAAGTAAACTTGTTGTTGGAATCCTTAGAAATCTTTGTACTTCCGAGGTCCAGCCTGAACTGAACTCTGTCTGATGGATTTGCGGTTACGGTTGCATAAATTCTTGTTCCGCTTGTAGCACGCGCGCTGCCAGTCTCCGAAGACCATTCGGCGTCAGTCAATGAATTTGCACAGCCGGCAAAAATACCTGCTGAACAAGCCAAAACAGCTGCTGTTTTTAAAACTTTTCTAAACATGCAACTATCCTCCTTTTAAAAAACTTTTTGTTACTCTCCAGGATGCCCGACTTGACTTACCAAGATACTGATACTTTCTGCGGTGCAGATTTCTCATACCGACCTAATTTGAGTATCAGACCGAATTCTAAATCTGTCAAATTTAATCTTTTGAAAATTTATAAAATTTTATTATTTTCTTATGCCCTGATATTTGTAATCTCCAAAATCTCAAATTCGATTTTCAGCTGCTGTGTATGCTTGTACAGTGAACATTTAATCTATAAAATCGTGGTATGAATATTCTTTCAATAAAAGATGTTGCAAAAATCGGGCGCGAAAAGCCTCTGTTTACCGGCGTAACTTTCGGGCTTAACGAAGGCGACAAGGCCGCCCTTATCGGAAGAAACGGAACCGGAAAATCAACTCTGCTTTCCGTAATTGCAGGTGTTCTTACTCCGGACGAAGGAAATGTTGTAATCAACAAAGAATCCGGCGTGTCCTATCTTCCGCAGAATCCGGTTTTTAATAAGGAAGATACAATCCGCTCCCACATTTTTAAAAGCGAAACTCCGGCTCTTCTCAAAATCAGAAAATACATGGAAGCCTGTGCCTTAATGGAAACAGACCACTGCGAAAAAACAGAAAAACTTTTTGCAGAAGCAGGTGCCGAAATGGACAGGGCAGAGCTGTGGAACTACGAAAGCAGAATCAGTTCGGTTTTAACGACGCTCGGAATAGATAACCTGGACAAAAAAATGGGAGAGCTTTCCGGCGGAATGGTGAAGAAGGTTTCGCTTGCGCAGGTGCTTGTGGAAGATACAAAGCTTCTGCTTCTGGATGAGCCGACCAACCACCTTGATATAAGCACGATTACTTTTCTTCAGGATTACCTTGCCGAAACAAAGCGCAGCGTGCTTATGGTAACCCACGACCGCTACTTCCTTGATGCGGTGTGCAATCACATTTACGAGTTGAACAGAAACAAAGTTAAGCTTTATGTGGGAAACTATTCGGCTTATCTGGAAAAGAAAGAAATCGAAAGCGAGATAGAAGAAAACACTGAACGAAGGATAGAAAGCGTTCTCCGTTTTGAACGTGACTGGCTTCTCCGTGGTCCGTGTGCGCGCGGTACTAAGGCAAAGGCCCGTATTCAGCACGATATGGCTCTTATTAACCGCGAGAAGTTTCATGATCCGGAAGGTTTTTCTTTTCATGTAGAAGGACGCAGGCTCGGCGGAAAAATTCTAGAAATAAAAAACATCAGCAAAAGTTTTAAGGATGCAGCCGGCGAAAAAAAAGTTATCAATGATTTTTCGTACACCTTCAGCAGGGGAGACAAAATCGGCATTTTCGGAAACAACGGAAGCGGTAAGTCAACTCTGCTTAACCTTATTACGGGGCGGCTTGTTCCCGACAGCGGTACGGTTTCTGCCGGAGAAAACACGGCCATTGCCTATTACGAACAGAATCCGCAGTTTAAAAATCAGGATATGACTGTTCTTGAATACGTTAAGGAAGCGGCCGAAGTTATGAAGACTGCAGACGGTACGGAACTTTCGGCAGCTTTATTTCTTGAGCAGTTCGGCTTTGAAGGACGGATTCAGCATTCACCTCTTTTGAGCCTGAGCGGCGGTGAACGCAAGCGGCTCTTTCTTGTGCGGCTTCTTCTTTCCAATCCGAACTTCCTGATTTTAGACGAGCCTACAAACGATTTTGATATCTTTACGATGAACGTGCTTGAACGGTTTCTTATGGATTTTAAAGGCTGCCTTCTTGTCGTAAGTCATGACCGCTATTTTATGGACAAGGTTTCGGATTCCCTTTTTATCATGGAAGAGGACGGAAGTATTTCGGGTTATGCAGGAAAGTGCTCGGAATATATTGAATACAAAAAACAGCTTGATTCAGAAAAAGAAGCACAGAAAAAACTTTTAAGGGCAGAAAAGGCTGCCTCTGCTGTTCAGACTGCTTCGGCTTCGGCTCCCGCTCCTGCAAAAAAGAAACGTTCGTTTAAGGAACAGAAGGAGTTTGAATCCCTCGAAGAAGAAATTGCGCTTCTGGAAGAAAAAATGACGGCTCTCGAAAGCGAAATGTCGGGAACTGATTACGAAAAGGTGCGCATTGCCGGAGAGGAATACAAAAAAACAGAAGAACTTCTTGCCGGAAAATATGAGCGCTGGGAAGTCCTTGCCGAACTTGAATAAATTTCTATGGAGGATACGAATGAAATCTGTAAAAAAATATCTGATATTATCTTTTTTAATATTTACGGCAGCTTTTGTTTTCTGCGAAACTAAGGCAACCGTTACAAAACTTCCGCAGAGGCTTTTCTGGAGAATAGACGGAACAGACCGTACTGGAAAACCCTCCGTTATTTTTGTTCAGGGAACCATTCATGTCGGAAATGATAAACTTTTTCCTCTTGCTGATGAAGTTGTAAGTAAGTTTGTCTGTGCTAACCGTGTTGTCGGAGAAATCTCAAATGAAGAAATGGAAAATCACGAAAAAGCCATTTTACGTCGTACGCTTTTAAGTTTTAAGAAAGCAGACGGAAGACTTGTTACTGATTATCTTTCTGCGGAAGAATGTGAAACTGCCGGGGAAATTCTTGGAAAGAGCATGTTTAAAAAATTTTCTGTTTTTGAACCCTGAGATCGGAAGAGCACACGTCT
>JAGABO010000125.1 GCA_017614655.1 Treponema sp.
CAGTTCGACAGGGAAATATTCAGTCAGCTCATTCAATGTGAAGTTGTGCGCCATCATAACAGGGCTAATCCGAGCCAGCTCATAGACGAAAAGACAAATATTCCGGACAAGCAGCTTCGTACTCAGCTTGCAATCAGGGATAACGTAATTCAACAGGCAAGACAGACAATTCTCGAACCTATCTGGAACGGAATCATGTCAAACAAGGATTACACACCCGAAGAAAAAAATATTTATCTTCTTATGACCGAAAAATTTCTGAACAGGCTCAGTTTAATGAACTGGTACATAATTACCAAGTTCTACAAGTCAGACGGATTCAGCCAGATTCTTCAGACGTTAAGACAGTCACTTGCGAATTATATGGAAAAGTCCAAGGTTGCAGAGTACATTTCCGTTATGGTAATGGAACTTGCCCTCAACTGTGAAAATACAAACATCAGGAAGGAAGCCAAGCTTCTTTACCGCGGCGTAGAAAACGGCGATACTCTTATTTACGATCCTGATATCAGGGCAAAGATTGTAAAGGAAATGGAACGTAAGCATGAAGTTGTGTTTGTTTCGTGGAAAATCGGTGGAGGTGCTACTTCCATCGGTAAGCAGGGACGCCTTCAGATAACGCTTTACAACAAGGACGAAGAATTCCGCGAAGTTAAAGAAAACATCGAAAACAACATGTCTGCGGATCTTAATAAAAAATCACTCATAGACTTCTACCGCCAGATGCCGGAAGGAGAAGAGGGAACAGATCTCGGCCTGTATTATCTTTCTTATCTTGATGATGCCTGCCGTAAAATGAACGTAAAGTTCGAGTCACTTGTAAATCAGATAGCTTCAAGCGATCTTACTGTTATTAACCTCATTTTTAATTTCTAGCCATGAGAAAATTTTTTTTGCTTTCTGCTGTTCTGCTGTTTTTTTCGTGTGCAGATAATGATGCAAATGTTACAAATGTAACGGCATTTACCGTATTTGATTTTAAAACAGAGGATTCAAAACCCGAAGTCCGTCTTTCTGTTTTTGCAGAAGCTCTGAGTCCTGTTGAGCGGGGCCAGTCAATTACAATCATAAATAATGATACCGGACTTTCATGGAAGTCAAAAAATCTTAGAAAAGTTTCGGAATCTTCAAAGAAAAAGTGGACGGGCTTTGATTCATTTGTTGTTCCTTCAAACATGGTGCTTCCTCAGGGAGCTTATACATTCTATTACGAAGATTATGCAGAAAATACTTTTGAATCTTCATTCAGGGTTTCCTATAATTCTGCATTTCTGGATTATAAGGCGTCGGATTTTCCGGAAAAGCTTTCCGTTATAAAAACCGAAAAGTACGTCCTTTATAATGCAAATGGTGAAACTGTTTACTACGGCGACAAAAAAAAGAACTGGAGTTCGCTGGAGACTGCTTCTGCAGAATATACAAGTGCCGTAACCGGAAGAATCTGCTGGTATCTTCCTTCCGGTGGTTCGATTATCATGCTTCCTCCCGTTGAATTTAAAAGAACTGTTTCGCAGTCAAAAGCAACCGCTTCTCCGGTTGATGAAGACTACGAAGATGATGATGAATTTGATGATTAAAACTGTAATCCCTAAAAAGAGGACTTATTTTGAATAAAGAAAATACAACTATGGAAAAATCTGTTGGAAACTCAGAGCCGGGCGGTATAAAAAAAGTAACGGAAGCTTTCAGGCGTACTGTAAAAACTTATGTTCTGCGTGCCGGCCGTATGAGCGAAAACGAAAAGCGTAGTTATGAAGAACTCAAGCATGTCTGGTGTCTTCCGTTTGAACATAAAACGCTTAACTTTACGGAGATTTTTTCCAATACAAATCCGGTCACCTTTGAAATAGGTTTTGGTATGGGACATGCCACTTCAAAGATTGCGCTTGCAAATCCCGATATGAACTACATCGGTTCAGAAGTTCACATTCCCGGTGTCGGCCGGCTTTTAAGTGACATAAAGAAAAATAACATTAAGAATCTTTACATCATTGAACATGATGCTCTTGAAATTCTTGAGACAATGATACCGGACTCTTCGATCGAAGCTTTCCATGTGTTCTTTCCCGACCCGTGGCCTAAAAAGAAGCATCACAAAAGGCGCTTAATGAGGAGGCCTCATACAGATCTTCTTGCACAGAAACTTGCTCCCGGCGGTTACATTTATTTTGCAACAGACTGGGAAGAATATGCAGAAGAAGCTCTTTCTGAACTTTCCCTTACGGAAGGCCTTAAAAATAAGTATGACGGTTATGCGCCTCATCAGGAGTGGAGACCGCGTACAAAGTTTGAACAGAAAGGTCTCGATGCCGAAAGAACTATCCGTGAGATTATTTTTGTAAAGGATGATGAGTCCCAGACTGTATAAAAAAATTGCCCGGCAGAAAGATAAATCTGCCGGACATTCAGGTTCCTTAGTTTTTAAAAATCAGCAAAAGCAAAGTCGCCGGTAAAGAAGTCCGGACTAACTGCACTCATGTTAAGCCTCATTTCCCAGTGAAGGTGAGGACCTGTTGCAAGCCCCGTGCTTCCGCTTTTTCCTATTTCTGCTCCGGCTTTTACCATGTCACCTTCTTTTACGTTCATGGAACTTAAGTGGTAGTAAAGGCTGTAAAGTCCCGGAAGATGTTCTATTACAATGCTCCAGCCTGTAGAAATTCTGAATTCTGCAAGAACGACTTTTCCGTCTGCACAGCTGGTTACTGTGCTTCCTTCGGGAATACCGTAGTCAATTCCGTAGTGAAGGCTTGTTGATGATTTTCCGTTCGAGTAGGCGTAGACCCTTCTGTCTGCAAAGAATGAAGTTCTTCTTGTTGCCGTAGTCGGAGCTGTAAATGCTTTTGTCTGGTAAACGGAAGATGGTGTTACCGTGTTTAGAATCGAGTTCAGTTTTTCTATCTGTGTCATTCTTTCCGGGCTTGTATCTGTTTTTATTCCCGTATTCTGTGCGTTAAGTTCTATTGTTTCGCTTACGAATTCTTTATTCTGAATGTTGAACGGAAGGTTAAACTCGTAACTCTGCTTTCCGTAAAGATCATATACAACTTTAAGACTGTAACCGTCTTTTTCTGTCCACCAGGAAGAAAGCGGAATACCTGTAAGAAGGACAAGTTTACCTTTTGAACATTCATCCGGCAGTGTATAGAATTCACTTTTGGAAAGAAGCTTTCCGTCAAGGTAGAGTTCAAGATGACCGGTTGTTTTTGCAAACTCTTCTCTGGAAGCTGCGCTTTTTTTTGCCTGAAGAAACTTCATCTTTACAAAAACTGCATCTCCTGGAAATGCTGTGTCGTTGTAAGCAAGAGAAATTTCGTAGTCGTTGTTGTAAAATGCTGCTTCTCTTGATGCAAGCGGAAGTGAAAAAATCAGTGTAAAAAGAAGAATGAGAGTTTTAGTTTTCATCGTTGTGCTTCCTTAAATCTATAAGTATAAGTTGAGGAGTTTCCACTCTGTTAAAAGTGTTTCTTTCCATGCGGAAAAGTATATCAATCCTGTCTCCCTGAGAAAAGTCCCTGCCCAGTCTTGCTCCTTCATTCCAGAAAAGACACGGCCATTTTGAGCCTCCGGCATTTACAAGAACCTTAAGGTGCTGATTCTGCTTTCCAATTACAGACGCTTCCTCTGCAACAAGATTTTCGGCAGAGAAGGTAAGGGCAGGGTTTTCTTCTCCGTAGGGTTCAAGAGAGTCTGTTATTTTTAAGATTTCCGGCGTAAGATAAGCCGGCGGCAGGGATGCATCTATTTCGAAGTTTCCGGTGTCTGAGGGTTCAAGTTCAATTGTATCAGAAAGCTCAGAAACTTTTTCCTTAAAGAGAGAAAGTTTTTCTTTTTTGAGGCTGAATCCTGCGGCAGCGCTGTGGCCTCCGTGGTTTTCAAAAATATCTCCGAAAGAGTTCAGAAAGGAAGTAAGGTTAAGTCCTCTTGTACTTCTCATGGAGCCTATTGCAAGGTCCCCTGTTTCCGTTACTACCATTGACGGAATATCGTAAGAGCCAGTTATTCGTCCTGCAAGAAGTCCGCAGACACCGCGGTTAATGCGCGTGTCAAAAATTGCACAGAGTTTTCCGCCGTGTTCATCTATGGATTTCTGTACGTCAGGGTAAGCGCATTCCCATGCTTCAAGTGTAAGTTCCTTTCGTTTTGTGTTAAGTTCCATTATTTTTGAAGCAACTGCATTTCTTTCATCTGCACTTTTGGAAAGAAAAAGTTCTGCGGCAAGTTCCGGTTGTCCAAGTCGTCCTGCTGCATTCAGGTTAGAGACTACGTTCCAGCTTAAGTCTGTTGAGCCGATTTTTTTCCCGGTAAGAGAAAGCCTTGACATGAGTTCAAGAAGACCTTCCCTTATGTTTCCCTTATTGATGCTTTCAAGGCCTTTCTTTACAAACAGGCGGTTTTCGTTTCTCATCGGCATAATGTCGGCAAGGGCTGCAAGAGATACAAGCTGAAGGTCTCTTTCTTCCAGTTCCTTAAGTTTCGGATTCATCCGTCTTAAGGATTCCTGAACGTAGGTTACGTATATGTTGTAAAAACCTCCGATTTCTGTAGCCGGATGATTTCCATAGCGGGCAATCGTTGACATATCTTTAATTTTAAGAAGAGAATATGAACCCATGGAAGGATATATCTTTGAAACTTCTTCCCTTATGTCAATAAAGCTAAATTCTGCACCGCTTCCGAATATTTCGTTCATAAGACGGAGGGTTGTAGTTTTATCCCATACGAGTATGGCCTGTCCCTTAAGATACGCTGGCAGTCTTGTCTGGGAAACAAGTATTGTTCCCGGCACAATGGTTTCGTCCAGACGGCTTACAGGAACAAGGTTTCTTATTTTTATACATTCTATCGTGTATGCACCGTTTACCGGCCTTACGTTTAAGAGGGCAGCTTCTGTTTTGTACCAGGGACTCTGTGAAAAACGCAGGGCGCTTACAAGCTTATAGGCAACGGCACATCCGCTTATATCCTTAAAAGGATAACCTGAGTTTTCTATTTTCGGATCCAGTATGATGCAGTTTTCCGGAAGTTCTTCCGGCGGATTATGGTGATCCGTTACAATTACGTCCATTCCTTTTGAAACCGCATATTCAATTTCGGTAAAGTTCGAAATTCCGCAGTCAACGGTTATAATGAGGGAGCCGTATTCTTTTTCGAAATCATCAACAGCCTGAATCGAAAGCCCGTAGGCATCATCTCCCTTTGGAAGCCTGTAGCGTACATCAATTCCCATAGAGACAAGACATTCGTAGAGAACAGTTGTGGCTGTAACTCCGTCTACGTCCCTGTCCCCGAAAATCAGAACTTTTTCGTTTTCTTCCTTTGCTTCAAGAATCCTGTCAACGGCATCCTCCATTGCGTTAAAGGAAAACGGAGAATGCTGGAAGCGCAGGTCATCTTCAAGGAAGTAGAGAAGTTCCTTTCCTTCCGTAATTCCCCTTCTGAGAAGTATGCTCGCCGTAAGGGCATCCATTCTGTATTTCGAGGTAAGGGCCTCGACTTCACTTTTTGAAATAGTTTTTTTATTCCACACTTTTACTTGATTTCCTTAAGAATCAGTTTTGCTTTTTCTTTTTTTTCTGAACTGTAGGAAACTGCTTCTTCCATAGACGCACAGCCGTTTTCGAGGGATGAATCATCACGCGCATATACGTCCATGATTTTCTCTCCCTTCTTTACGGCATCACCTTCGCGTTTTGCAAAGATGATGCCCGAGTCAGCATCAACTTTGTCGGTTGTTTTATTGCGGCCGACTCCCAGATTTATGCAGGCAATTCCTGTCTTATATGCATCAATGCTTAGAAAGCCGTCTTCCCTTGCAAAAATTTCCCTGTGAAAAGGTGATCTCCTCTTTCCCTGTTCGCGCAGAAGTTTATCCGGGTCTCCTCCCTGATCCTTTATGTTTTCAAGGAATTTTTCGAGAGCCTTTCCGCTTTCTACGGCTTTTTTACACAGATCAAGACCTTCTTCTATGGAAGCGGCCTTCTTTCCGAAATATGCCATGCGGGCTCCAAGTGCATAAGTGAGCTCCATTATGTCTTCCGGGCCTTTTCCCTGAAGGCATTCAAGGGTTTCTTCTACTTCGAGGTAGTTTCCGGTTTTAAATCCAAGCGGGTTTTCCATTGCCGTAAGAAGGGCACAAGACTGTTTTCCCATTGACTGGGCTGTTTTTACGAGGGACGTTGCAAGTGCTTCTGCATCAGAAGGACTTTTCATGAAGGCACCTTTTCCGTATTTAACGTCAAATACAAGGGCATCGCTTCCTTCTGCAACTTTTTTAGAAAGAATAGAGGCCGTAATAAGCGGAATACTTTCGACTGTACCCGTAACATCGCGTAAGGCGTACATCTTTCTGTCTGCAGGAACTATTTTTTCTGTCTGTCCTATCATTGCATAGCCGGTTTTTGCAATAAGACGGGCAAATTCTTTATCGTCAAGGTTTACCCTGTATCCGTTTACGGCTTCGAGCTTGTCTAGGGTTCCTCCCGTGTGTCCCAGTCCGCGGCCGCTCATCATGGGAATCTGTACCCCTATGGATGCAGCTATTGGTGCCAGAGGAAGACTTATTTTGTCACCTACGCCGCCTGTTGAATGCTTGTCTACAAAGGGTCCGTAAAGTCCTTCGTTTTCCCGTCCGTGCAGATTTATTACGTCTCCGGAATGGAGCATGCATTCTGTAAGGAAGCCTGTTTCTTCAAAGGTCATGCCGTTAAAGTAAACTGCCATAAGAAATGCTGCAATCTGGTAGTCTGGAATTGAACCGTCTACATAGCCGTCTACAAGGAACTTGATTTCTTCCCGTGTAAGTGCTTCTCCTTTTTTTGAACCGGTACCTCTTTTTTTAATGATAATATCAGCTGCCCTCATCTGGTTTCCTCCTTACTGAATGAAAGTGAGTTTCCATTGTATCACAGGTTTTCAAAAAAAACATCATTTATAGTATTCCTTTTGCAGCATCAAGTGTGTTAAGCCTTACATCAAGAAGATCGCATGCTGCGTGATAGACAAACTGCTTCATTTTGTAGGCAGAAGGAGCCGGAAGAGCCATGAGGCGCACTTTTGAAGGCGGAAGTGTTGTAGTTGCGCTAAGGTAGATCAGGGCATGGCGGTCAAGAAAGTAATTTCTGGAGATGCCGTTTTCACGTGAATGAAGGGAAAAACAGGAAGGGCAGACGAAAGAGCCGTATTTTTCTATGAAAGCGCAGTCTCCTTCTTCGGAAAAAAGATTTTTACCGCAGTCTGCACAGAAAGAGAGCTCAGTTTCAAGACCGGAAAGCGAAACATAGCGCCACAGAAATCGTAAAAGTCCCAGTCTGCTTTCTTCTTCGCTGCTTCTGTCCATTCCGTCAAGAAAGCCGTTTAAAAGATAAAATGCCTTTCCCGGTTCTCCTGCTGCCTTTGTCTTTATGACAAGTTCTCCGGCAAGGTTTGCTGCCATCATTTTATAGATGTCAGAAGAAAAACTTAAGCGGAAGGATTTTCCTTCGAAGTCGGTTATTTTTCTTGAGTGCTTAGTTTCGTCTTCATAATACCAGATTTTTCCGGTGTTAAAGTTCTGTACGAGGGAGCGGAGCCTGCTTTTAGGTCCGCCGTAGAGTGTTGCGTAAAAAAGACCAGCTTCCGGAGAAAGAAGGAGTACGCTCCGGTTGTTTTCGCCGGACACTTTTACGCTGAGGATAATTGCTTCCGTTGATTTGTTCCTCTCACCCATGTTCTATAATATACAA
>JAGABO010000126.1 GCA_017614655.1 Treponema sp.
GCGGGAAAGTAGGTGGCTGCCGGCTTTTTTTTATTTAAAGACATACCCGCGCAGCGGGAAAGTAGGCATGGCGCGAAGTGGAGCGCCATGGCCGTTTTTTTTTTTGTTTAAAAAGTTTCTCTGTTTAGTTTGACAAGCCAAAAATATTTGTTAAAATTAAAATTACGCGGTTTGTTATGCGGTTTGTTTGGCTATGAAAATATTTTTATATATATTAAAATCAGCAATTTTGACTCTGTCGTTATTTTTCCTTCTAAGTGCCTGTAATAAGCTGGATGGAGATAAAACGACCGGACGTTACTCAATTCAAGGTGTTGTTCTGGATAGGGATAATAAACCTGTTTCGGGAGTTGAAATCTCTGTTGAAGGAATTTCCGGCTGTGCAGTTACAGATGACTCTGGTTTTTACAGTTTAGAAGGACTTGGTAAAAACAGTGCTGCAGTTTATGCCAGAAAAAAAGGTTTTATTTATATTCCCGAGTTCAGTGCACTTAAAGAAGAAGATGCTTATGCTGGAAATGTAATTAATGTTGCTTTAACTTCTGTAAACGGCGTTGTTGAAAATGTAAATTTTATTCAGGCTGATGAATCCGGCATAAAAATTTCTGACATACAGGGAAGTTCACCCGAAAGTCCCCTTAAGGGAATGAATGTACAGGGGGTGACAGGTGTTGTAACAATGGTTTGCCGTCGTGCACCTCATTTTAAGTATGATACAACGGACCTTGACGGAGAAACTGTTCCCCACTGGTTAAGCTGTGACGGATTTTTTATGGAAGCCCTTCCCGGTGACAAGGATCTATCCGGAAATAAATCAAACGGAATTTTTGTAAATACCCATGATCCGGCTTTTGACAGTACGGAAGAAACTCACTGGATACAGGGAATACCGACAGACCTTAAGGCAGGAGATGTAGTTGTCGTTGGAGGTTCTGTTCAGGAAGTGCGTCATCTTGACCGTTTTGACAGTGCAGCAGGCGTTCTTTCGAGGACAGAAATTAATGTGTCTGACAGCGGTTATGTAATCAGAAAAGAAGATTCTTCCGGAAACTCTGTAACAGCGCCTTACCCGGATGGAGTTCTTCTTACCTATAGCCGTGATTTTGCAGAAAGCTGGTGTTCTGGTCATACAGAAGACGGACTTAGGGAAGCCCGTGTCTTAAAGGCAGACATCAACGCTTCTTCTCCAATGAAGGATGCCATCAGAACTTTAGAATCAGTTGAAAGTATGGTAATCCGCATTGAAAATCCTCTTGTCGTCGGAGCAACTTACTATAACCTTACTACAGTTTTACCTGACGGAGGAACCCTGGATGCAGCTTCTGACGGAACTCCCGGTGTAAAGTATCCCCGTACGTTTAACAAAAACTGGCAGGGAGATGTAATCTGGCAGCGTGATGATGGAATTCAGGATTTTAATGAAGAAATTATATTCGTAGACTATCAGGCAGTTGACTGGACAACCTTTTATCCTATAACTCAAATCGGAGACTACCTGGTTGATACAAATTCAAAGAGGATATTCCGCGGCGTTATGGATTATACGGTAGACGGGCTTTACATGGCTCATCCGTTAAATCATACAGAAACATGTTACGTTCAGTCGTCTTCAAATGCAGACATCAGTTTAACTCCATATTATACGGCGCAGGGAAACAAGTCTGACACGCTTACAAGTGTTACCGGCGAAATTATTTATGACCAGGGCTGGAATTTTGATACATCCGATTCCTGGTATACGGCAGCTGCAGGTTCAACAGTGGCAAAATATATGACCGGAAATGGAAATGCTTCTACAAAACTTGCTTCAAGGGATATTCAGAGTAATGTTGTTCCCTGGAGAACCGGAGACTGGGCGTTGAATTTTGACAGGGCATCTTCTCTTTTTGTTCCTGCATGGAAGGAAAACTCAAGCGCTTCCGGCGGTAATACGGATTTAAACAGTCTTACCGTTGCAGCATTCAATATAGAAAACTACGAAGCACAGGGCTCTTCAAACGATAAACAGGAAAATGTTGCCCGCGTAATAAAGAACAATCTTCTTTATCCTGATGTTCTCATCGTTGTAGAAATGGGTGATGATAAATCTACAATGATTAACTATGACAATCAGAATAATTCCTATGCGGCAGAGCAGGACGGTGTTGTTACTGCCGTAAAGAATTTTTCGGGGATAATTGATGTTATAAAAAACAAAGGCGGACCTCAGTATGACTTCAGGTGTGTAGATCCGCCGGAGCAGAAGTCAGGTGGAAAACCGGGAGTAAATATCCGCGTCGGAATCATGTACAATACAAAACGCGTAAAGGCAATTGACAGGGGACTGGCGAACAACAATTATTTTACGACACACGGATCAGTTGATTCAGAAGGAAACGTTACAAACAGTTATACCGGTGCACTTCTTGAAGAAAGATACTGGCCGATTCAGACTTCAAATCATCATTCGCAGGGAAGAATTCTTTCTGAAGCCAATGTTGCCGTTTATAAAGGAGATGACGGAAAGCCGCACCTTACGCAGAGTCCGGGCTATGTTCTTTCCAGTTATTTTGACAACGCACGTAAGCCTATCGCCGTCGAATTTGTAATCAATGACAGCGAAGGAAACCCTACAGACGAAAACTTCTTTGTAATCGGCTGTCACCTGGGTTCAAAGAGGGGGGACTATCCTTTATATGGAAGTGTTCAGCCTCCGCTCCTTTTGAGTGAAGTTAAGCGCAACGGTCAGGCAAGAACTGTTTACAATTTTGTAAAATCAATTCTTTCTGTTGATTCAGAAGCTCGCGTTATTGCCGGCGGTGACATGAATGATTTTGCCTATTCAACGCCACAGAGAATTCTTAAAGGAGAACTTGGAGGTCAGATTCTCTGGAGCATTACGGAAGAACTTATGCCTGTTCAGGAACAGTTCTCGTACACATTCCAGGGAAACCTGCAGGAAATAGATCATCTTTTTGTAACATCATCACTTTTCAGTAAAGTTCAGGATAAGGCCTTGAGCGGAGACCGGCGCTTTAACTACGAAACGGAAACTGAATGGAAGAACTACTGCTTTATTCCTCACATCAATTCAATGTTTACACGTAACAATCATGTAAATCTTTCTGACCACGACCCGGATATCATAAAGATTCCGTCTGTCTTTAACATACAGTAGGAGACACAAATGAAAAAGTTTTTAGTCATACTTTTTAGTTCTGTTCTCTTTTTAAGTTTTACTTCCTGCTCAGAAGAGGAGCCTTTAGAGGAAACGAGGATAACTTCCTTTGAGTTTAAGAAAACCGTAAACATGCTTCCTGCTTCCATTAAAGGTGTAATTGATGAAGAATCAAAAATCATAACGGTTTCTCTTGACGGAGAACTCTACGAAAATTCTTCTGCAAGGGCAGCCCTCAAAGCATCTGTTGAAGTTACAGGCGGAATGGAAGTTGTTACAAAAGCAGCAGATATGAACTTTTCCCTAAGTCCTGTAATGATTACAGTTGCATCTGCTTCTAAGACCGTAAGCTATGCAGTTAAAATTAAAAAGGCTTCTGACAGGGTGTTAAAAAACAGCCTGCTTTTTACGGAATACTATAACGGTTCAACTTACAGCTATAAGAACGAAAACAATCAGTTTCTGGAAATAAGCAACGTGGATTCACTTGGTACAACGCTTGATCTTTCGGAAGTTTACCTTAACCGCCACGTGTGGTTAGACGGTGTGCGCCATGCTGAACTTGATCAGAGTGTTCCTCTTAAGGGAGTTGTTCTTGAATCGGGAAAGAGCCTTGTTCTTTACAGCCAGAGATGTTCATGGTTTAAAAACAGTTCAACAAATAATTCTGTATTTATGAGCGACAGGGCATTCAACGGAATCATTTCTTTTTCGGGACAGGATGCATTTACCCTTACCTGTGGTTTAACTGTTCTTGATGCACTGGGACCGGAAAACGGAAATGGTAACGGACTTACCTGGGGAAACTCAAAACAGATGCAGGCCAATGCGCGCGTGTTCTATAAGTCCTATGATGAAAGTGAATGGATTATGTCAAAGGCAACCGGAGAAAAAAAAGATGCCGATAAAACTGCCGGATATAAAGATCCTAAAGCAAATGATACTGAATACAAAAATACGGAAGGAAATATCATAACTTATTTTGTTTTTGAAAACCTTTCAGAGCCTTCAAAAGTTCAGATTGATCATGCATCTAAAGTTATAACGATAAACTTTTATTCAGATAAAATAAGTCTTGTTCAAAAGCCTGTGATAAGTACTTCCGGTGTAAAAATCAGTCTGATGATTAACGGAAAAGATAAGGGCCGGTTTAAATCAAATGAAACAGCAGTTGATTTTTCGCCGTCAGTAAATGATGATACAGGAAAGCTTTCTCTTTCTGTAAGCCACAGGAAGATGGGCGGAGAAAGCAGGACCTACAGGATAATTACAAAGATTACGCCTTACCTTATGAACGGCAAAACTGACGGAACTTATGCTCCTGTCAGTGATATTTCACAGATAAAATCGGGCGACCTTATTATCTTTTATCTTCCCTCAGAAAGCTATGCCGTGGGTTCAACTGTAACCGGAAATTATCTTGCAGAATTTGAATGCAGCGGTGTGCCGGAAACTTTCCAGAATGGTATGGCAAGTTTCTGTGTTACTAAGGATGATGACGGAAATTATACGTTTACCTGGAAAAACCGGTTCCTTACAAGCGGAGAAACGGGTAATGCACTTCTTTTAAAAAATGCACCGGGAGATTATTCATTATGGAAATTCCGTTCTGCAGGGGACGGTCTCTTCTATGTTGACAGCGTAAATGCAAAATACGGTGCAAGTGCTCAGGGACTTGAATATTATGCTTCAAAGTCTGCGTTCAGTACATATACTGTAAAAGACGATGATGCTTATAAATTTGAAATATATAGAAAAGAATAAAACACAGAAGGCGGAACAGAATATGAAAAAACTTTTATCTGTATTTATTGCGGCAGTTTTTGTATTGCCGGTTTCGGCTCAGGATACGGGAACGCCCCTTCATCCTGAATTCAGTGCGGAAACTACGTTTTCTTCGGGTTTGTTTAATATCGACAAAAATGAAACCGTTAAGGAAATTCCGGGACTTTCGAGCGGCTATGATGCAAACATTGATGTTTCGATTAAAGGTTCCTTCGCAAGGGCCGGTGAATGGGCTGTAGAAAAGGAAGACGGAATCGAAGCAAGAAACGGCATCGGTTACGAAGCAGCTCTTGGAATTGACCTTAGCGTTCTTGAAAATGCAGTCAATGGAACTTCCGATTACAAGGAATCTTCCAATACAAATCATTACTCGCTTATTCAGCCGATGATTGACTGGTATGAATCAAGCTGGAGAAAATATGGACTTCCTTCTCCACGGAATCTAGGTTTTGTAAAAGGGAAGCCGTGGCCGACGACAAAATACGGCATGTCAGATGACCGCTATCAGTTTATAAAGGGATCAACAGTAGAAAAGGCTTCTGATGTAATCTGGACAAATGAAAAGTGGGCAGCGGGAGAAGCTCTTTATGAAGATATTAAATACAAAATTGCTTCTGCAATTGATGCACTTGATGCTTCTTTAATCGGAACCGGTGAAGTAAATGAATTAGACTATAAGACTTACTCAGATGAACTTAAAAAGAAAAGCGAACTTAAAATGAAGGCAAAGCGCGAATTTGACAAAGTTGCAAAGGGTAATGTTTCTTCTTCTGAACTTAAGGATTCTGTTTCTTCTGCCTATATTAAAATTACAAATATTGCAGGCCTTTTTGACACGCGCATAGACTTTTTAGGAAAACGTCTTACCGTAGGAAAAAATATTACTTCTTATATTGCAGGTCAGACAGAAAAAGGTTCTGCAGTTGAAGTTTCGCTTAAACACGGCCTTATAAACGGACTTTCATTTGGACTTTCAGCAGGCATTGCAGGCGGTAAAAATCAGGAACCGGAAAACTATGATACAACGGCTCTCGATTACTACGAAGGTCTTGACGGAGAACTTGCTTTTAAAGCCGGTGCCAGATATAACCTTTTTGTGGAACCTTTAAGCACAAACGTTCTTTTTGGTGCAGAAGGTGTTTTAAGCGATGCATTTGTTGCAGAAAAGAATTTTGCTTTTGATGCCTATGCAAGAATTGAGCGTGCGGGATTTATTTCTTTTGATGCAGGAGTTGAAGGTCTTTTCCTGAATTATAAAAACCGCGAAGAAGATGATTCAGATTATGAAAGTGCTTTTTCTTTTGCAGCTGATGCATCAGTGAGAATGTTTGGTCTCTGTATTTCTGCAGACGGCCGTTACAAGACAAAGTACTTTAGTCATGAAACTTATAACACGACGGAAGACCGCTTTTACGGATACACGGTTGATTCAGATTATTATGTTGCAAACTTAAAGGATGCAGCTCTTGCAAAAGTAAAGTGCGAATTTAATCCGAAGTATTTTATTTCTTATGATTTAATTGACATTTTCGGTTCTGCTGAAGTGTTCATGTATGATTCAAAAATAAACGGAATCGGAGCAGAAGCCGGAGCAGAAATCGGATTTGAAGACCTCTTTAATATTCCTGTAACGATTTTTGGAAAAGCTCATTATTATAAGAATTCTGAACTTACAGAATGGGATGATTATAAAAATCTTCCTGAACAGGAGTTTATTGATTTTACACAGATTCGTGCAGGTGTAAAATTTAATCCGGTAAAGCAGCTTGAACTTTCGTGCGAGTACGTTACTTCACCTTCTTATTCAAGATATAACAGTGAACGGATTTCAAGCCTTACACTTAACGGAAAAGTTAAACTTGACTAACAGAAGCGGATACTGATAGGAGAATTGAACATGAAAAAGATAATTAAATTTTTAGCAGGTGCATTTTTAACGGCCTCACTCCTTGTTTCTGCTGTGTCTGCAGAAAAGATTCCGTCTTACGGAACGACGAATTCTGGTTCTGAATTTCTTGAAAACGGAAAGTCTAAATACGTAAGCATTTTTGCCGTAAACGATATTCACGGAACAATCGAAGAAGATCTTGCAGGAAAAAATCCGGGCGGCGCAAAACTTTTGGAAGTTCTTGATGAACTTAAGGTTTTAAATCCAGAAAGCATTTTTGTTTCTGCAGGAGACAACTATCAGGGAAGTGCTCTTTCTAACCTGAGCAAGGGAAAGATAATGAGCGACTTCTTTAAGAAAGCAGGACTGGTTACAAGCACTATCGGAAACCACGAGTTTGACTGGGGAGACGACATGTTCAGCCAGTGGGAAAAAGACGGCGGCTTTTCTTTTACAGCATGTAACCTCCGCGACAAAAAAACTGGAAAGCTTCCTTCATGGTGTAAGGAATATGAACTCTGCTATATCGGCGGTCATCTTATCTGCATCGTAGGCGCTGCAACAAAGGACACTGTGTTTACCGCAAGCAAAAAGAGAATAGAAAACTATGATTTTCTTGATCCTGCTGAATGCATAAGAAAAGTTGTTCGAAAAGTAGAAGCGTCTTATGCTCCCGAAGCCGTTGTTGTTTTAAGTCACATCGGAAGCCATATCAACAGACTTTCCGGAACTCCGGTTTCTGCAAGCAATGATGTAAGTGACAAGTTTGAACTTGAAGACGTTTCTAAAATTAAAGGAGTTGCTGCCATCATCACCGGACACAGCCATGAATACGTAAACGGAACCTTAAACGGAAAGCCGGTAGTTCAGGCTTACAATTACGGACGCGCCATAAGCCAGATAAAACTTACATTTAACGAAAAGGGCTTAAAATCTGCAAAAGGAAACGTAATTGAAGTTTATAAAAACAAAGATTCAATTACAGAAAATCCTGATGTTCTTTCGCTTGTTGCTTCCTACAGGGCAGATTACGGTGCTGAACTCGGACAGAAAATCTGTCAGGTAGAAGAAGAACTGAGCCACGAAGAAACCGTACCTAACGTAACACCGCTTGGCTTTACGATTGCAAGTGCAATGAAGGCAGCCTTTAAGGTAGACTTTGCAGTTACAAACGGCGGCGGTTTAAGAAAGAGCGTAAAGGCCGGAACCCTTACCGTAAACGACATGTGGGAACTTATTCCTTTTGACAATACCGGTGTTATCCTTACACTTAAGGGAAAAGACTTAAAGAAGATCGTTGACCACGGAATCAACAGTGTAGGATTCAGGGCA
>JAGABO010000127.1 GCA_017614655.1 Treponema sp.
GGAAGTTTTAAGCCTGCATCAATAAACTTTTATTCAAATATAACGACAGGTGAACTTAACGGGCACGATATTTTTAACGGCTGGCTTATGCATGGAAAGTTCAGCGGAGTTCTCTGGGGAAAGCTTATAAAAAGAACTCTTTTCGTTAAAGCATTTGAATACATTCCTTATACAGAATGCAGTATGGGAGAAGATTTTCTTCTTACATTTTATTTGTCTCTTAATGCAGAAAAGTACATTGGAATAAAAGATAAAGTTTATCTTTACAGAATTACAGACGGCATTTCTTCTTCACGCAAAATAGACAGTCTGCAAAGATGGAAGATGATCTGTTCATCGTCAAGCATATTTTCCATTGTATCTACATGGCTCGAAGAAAATAAAAATGCTGTTACTGATGATGAACTGGCTGCTGTTAAAAATAGGACTGCACGATATCTTGCAAACTGTCTTATTCAGATGAAAGAGGCCGTAATTCCTGAATTAAAAAAAGAAGCCCGCAGTATGCTCTGTGAATACTGGGGCAGAAGCTTCGTAGAAAGAATAGAAAAAGTTATTTCTGGAAACCGGCAGTTCCTTCAAAAATAGAACCGCTGGCAACTGTACTTATTGAATTGAATACGGTTGCAGAGAAGAAAGCTTTGTCTCCTGTTGTAACTGTAACTTTGTCTGTTTCTGTTCCGGCTTCATTTAAGAGGGTAAGTTCTCCTGCTGTAACTGCACCGCTTGAACTGTCAAAGCATGCACCGGTGTAGGTTCCTTTTGCAACAAAAGCTGCAGAAGCATTGTTTTTAATGAGTCCCTTGTTTACGTCGCGCATGTAAAGATACCAGTTGCCTTTTCCGTTTCCTTTCCATGAAAACTGTGTCTGATAATAAACGTTCGGGTAATCATCATTAAACTTAAAGATGTTTGTTTTTGAAGTATCAAAGTAATGCGTTGTATTGGAGTTTCCGGTATCCGTAAGGTTGAATGTAAATTTTCCTGATTTCTGTCCGTCTGCAGCCGGTGTCTGTGCTGAACTTCCCGATACCGATGGTTTTGTAAGCACTTTTGATGCAACGGGTCCCGTCATTAGAGCAAGACTTGTCGGATCAGATTCATCAACATAAAAACCTTTTGCCTTTATAGTAACAGAATCTCCCGTGCCGAAGTCAACGACAACAAGACCTTTGCAGATTTCGCCGTTTTTAGAAACCCAGTTATCAGGTTCACCTTTGTCAGCTCCGTTGTTTGCTGCATAAGCTTCAGAGTTAAAGTTAGAAACAGAAGGTTCAGTTCCATCAAGAGTATAGATGATAAAAACCTTAAAGTTGTTTCCTTCGTATTCGCTTGGTGCTGTAAGGGTTACAACAGTTCCGTCCTGCTCAATCGAGATGATAAGATCTTCATCTTCCTGAATGTTTGTACAGGAAGCAAGACCAAAGGCAAGCGAAAGTGCGGCAATCACCGTACAGATTTTTTTAAGCATTTTCATAAATTCCCCCTTAATAAAAAATCCCTGAATAATTCAGCATGATTCAGGGAAAGTGATATATTTACGGCCTACATCAAAACCTTGCGCAGTCCGTATTCAACAATATCGGTAGCACCCAGCGAGTGAAGCTGCGGAAGCAGTACAGGTACTTCTGATTTTTTAACGGCAATCTTTACGGCATAACCGTTGCCTCCGAAAAGCGGAGAAACCGTCGGGCTCTTCATCGAAGGAATGCCTTTAATAAGTGCATCGAACTTGTCTTCTGCAACATTCATTTCCAGCATAACGCGGCTTCTTGCATTAAGAACAGTTTCGAACAGCATCTTAAGTTCCATAATCTTCTGTTTTTTTGCAGGATCCTTAAGCGCCTCTTTTGAAGCGTACATGCGTGTTGAACTTTCCATAAGGGTATCAACAATCTTAAGACGGTTTGCCTTAAGAGATGAACCTGTAGAAGTGTTGTCAATCAGAACCTGTGCAAGTGCATCCGGCGTATCCTGAACAAAACCTTCGCTGGTTCCCCAGGTGCGGAAAATAGTTCCGTCTATGTTGTTCTGGTCAATCCATTTTTTACTCAGCGACTGATACTCTGTTGCAATGGTAAGCTTCTTTTTTAAAAGTGAATTGTAATCAACTGTCTCCGGAATTGCAGCAACAATGCGTACGGGGTCAAAACCTAAGTCCATGATTTCTTCTACATCATCCTGAACACCGTTCTCGTAAACCCAGTCCTTTCCGCTGAATCCGACATCGGCTTTATTCTGAGCAAGAAGTGCGCTTGTAATCTGCGGCTTCACAACCTGAAAAGCAAGGTCAGCCTGATTTGTTATCGGGAAATAAGTTCTGTCCGGAAGTGAAAGCGTAATTCCAACATCATTCAGAAGTGCGTAAACTGATTCGTAAATACGTCCCTTTGCAAGGAGGATTCTTAATTTTTCCATTTTGTTTCCTTTTTAGAAGCCGGTTGTAGGTTGAATGGTTTTATCCGGCTTAGTATGCTGCCTTATATTCTATAGAAGAATTGTGATTAGTTCAAGTTTTTAGTTGTGAGCCTTTTTTTTGTTTTTATGCTGAACTGTCCGTCTCTGATTTGTACGCGGTCTATTTTTGTCTTCTTCGGTGTCCCTGTATGAACGGTGAAATATGAATAAAACTGCTTAAAATAAAAAAAAATGAATTTTTTTATAAAAAAAATGAAAATTCTGTTGACAAAAAAATAATTACGATGTAATATCCTCTTCACTTGCAGCAAACTGCAGGTTGTTATTTGAGATAACAAGGGATGGAATTAACAAGAAAGTGTAAGTCAGCAGGGACATGCAAAAGAAATCTTCTATTTAATTAAGAAGACTCTGTAAATCCGGTTCTGTAAAAGGCCGGAAGTTCCTTTTTTAATGGAGCAGGAACAGATTTTATGATTTGAATCTTCAGCCCTTCGGGGCTAAAGGATAATCATGGAGAGTTCGATCCTGGCTCAGAACGAACGCTGGCGGCGCGTCTTAAGCATGCAAGTCGAGCGGGAATACCTAGCTTGCTAGGTATGAGAGCGGCGGACTGGTGAGTAACACGTAGATAACGCACCCTTTAGACGGGGATAGCTGCCAGAAATGGCAGATAATACCGGATGTGAACGTATGCCGTGAAGGTGTACGTGGAAAGGAGCTTCGGCTCCGCTAGAGGAACGGTCTGCGGCCCATCAGCTGGTTGGCGGGGTAAAGGCCCACCAAGGCGATGACGGGTATCCGGCCTGAGAGGGTGA
>JAGABO010000128.1 GCA_017614655.1 Treponema sp.
TTCACCTGCCCTGTCTAAAAGCATGAGTCTGTCTTCTCCGCGAACACCGGACGGCTTTTGAGCAATAAGTTCCTTTGGAAGTTCAAAATCAAAATCAGAAAGAAGCATGATATTACCTTCTTAAAAAAGAGAAATCTGAGACTTACCTGCACCCGATGTAAGCGGCTCAAGCCCAAGATGTTCATAGGCTTTTGGAGTAACGATCCTTCCGCGCGGAGTACGCTGAATAAGTCCGCACTGAATCAGGTAAGGTTCATAGTAGTCTTCGAGAGTGTCCTGCGCTTCGCCGATGCTGATTGCAAGCGTCTCTGCCCCTACCGGACCGCCCGAAAAATTGTTGATTATACTTAAAAGAATTTCCCTGTCGTAATGTTCAAGACCAAGAGAATCTATTCCGAGTTTTTTAAGTCCTTCCTTAACAATATCAGAAGTGATGACTCCGCCGCCGTTTACCTGGGCAAAGTCGCGCATGCGGCGCAGAAGCCTGTTTGTAACGCGTGGAGTTCCGCGGCTGCATTTTGCAAGAAGAAGGGCTGCATCTTCATTTATGGCAACGTCAAGAATGGAAGCCGAGCGTTTTATGATGGAAGCAAGTTCTTCGTTTTCGTAAAAGCGGAGCCTCTGAATGATTCCGAACCTTGTCTGAAGCGGCTTTGAAACCATGCCGGCTTTTGTAGTAGCACCCACAAGAGTAAAGTGAGGAATCGGAATGCGGACCGTACGGGCAGCAGCTCCCTGACCGATTACCCAGTCGAGTTCAAAATCTTCCATTGCAATATAAAGCATTTCTTCTATTGCGGGCTTTAATCGGTGAATCTCGTCTATAAAAAATACGGTACCCGGAGTTATCGTAGAAAGGATTCCGGCAAGATCCTTTGGCTTATCAAGGGCAGGCGCACTCGTAACCTTAAAGTCTGCGCCCAGTTCATTTGCTGCAATCTGCGCAAGTGTCGTCTTTCCAAGTCCAGGAGGTCCGATTAAAAAAAGATGATCCAGCGCTTCCTTCCTTTCTTTTGCTGCATTTATAAAGACAGAAAGGTTTTCCTTAATTTCGCTCTGGCCTAAAAAATCAGAAAGCATTTTAGGGCGCAGGCTTCCTTCTCCCTCGTCGTCTTCCGAAGCAAAATCAGCACGTACGATGCGGCTGTCGGAAGAAGATGCACGGAATATTTTTGTAGTTCCGGAAACATCATCCGAAAGGTTTTCTGCTGCCTGGGAAGCAAGCTGCGAAACAATATTCATTTCATCATCCTCATCACTTTTTTTCGGATAGGGACTTCTTGGATTAACGCTTCTTGCCATCAGCTAAGCTCCACGATTGCACGGCGGAAAACAGCCTCTTCTTTCTGCGCCTGACCGGCATCTGTAAAGGCCGCATCTTCGGAAAGCGAGGCAGCAACTTTTGCAATTGCCTCAGAAGCTTTTGTCTTGTCGTAGCCCATTTCTACAAGGGCAGAAAGGACATCAGCAAAAGGAACGGAAGCTTTCTGCGGTACAGAAGGCGAAGAAGAATCAAGCGAAAGTTTTCCTTTAAGCTGAAGCAGTATTTTTCCTGCAGTTTTCTTACCGACACCCGGAACTTTCTGAAGCGCATCCACGTCACCGTTTTCAAGAATCTGAACGAGATGAGAAGCCGAAATGCTTCCAAGAATTTTTACGGCAGCCTTAGGACCGATTCCGTCTACTTTAAGAAGGTCAAAAAAAAGCAGCCTGTCGTTCTCGCTTGCAAAGCCGAACAGATTCATGAGCGCATCAGTATGCTGCATCCACACAAAAACCTTTCCTTCGCTTCCGACAGGAGGAAGGGCATCAAGGGAAGAATCAGGAACAGTCACGTCCCATTCAATACCGCCCGTCTGAATAAAAAGTTTCTGCGGAAATTTTCCTGTAATGGTTCCGGTAAGAGAGTTGAACATATTCTATTTAAGCACCACGCGGCAGAACTTTTTCTTTCCTGCGCGCACGATGAACTCTCCGTCATCATCAGCATCAGAAAGAGTTACGGAAGCCTTAACGTCAGTAATCTGCTTTCCGTTTACAAATGCACCGTTTCCCTGAATAAGGCGGCGTGCATCACTTTTTGTAGCACAGAGTTTTGTATTAAAGTAAAGGTCGCATACATTTACGCCAGCTTCAAAGCCGGTCTTTGGAAGTTCAACAGTCGGCATTGAAGACTTGTCGCCTTCTCCGCTGAACGCAGCCTTTGCTCCGGAAAGAGCCCTGTCTGCTTCTTCCTGACCGTGGATTTCTTTTGTAACTTCGTAAGCAAGACGTTCCTTTGCCTTATTGATGTCGCCTGCAACGATTGAATCAACTTCAGAAACAGGAAGGAAAGTAAAGAGAAGGAAGAACTTGCGTACGTCAGCATCAGGAACATTGCGCCAGTACTGGAAGAAATCGTAAACACTCGTAAGGGACGGATCAAGGAAGATTGCACCCTTTTCGCTCTTACCCATTTTCTTTCCGTCTGCACGCATGATGAGCGGGAACGTAAGTCCGAATGACTGATGCTGTTCGTTAAGTTCTGTCGTTCCGCCGAGCTTTCTTCGGATTAAGTCAACGCCGGCAGTAATGTTTCCCCACTGATCAGCGCCGCCGATCTGAAGGCAGATGCCGTACTTCTGATGAAGCATGTAGAAGTCGTAAGCCTGTAAAAGCTGATAGTTGAATTCGATGAACGAAAGTCCTCTTTCAAGACGCAGCTTGTATTCTTCATTCGTAAGCATCTTGTTTACGGAAAAGCACGAACCGATGTCGCGAAGGAAGTCGATGTAGTTTACGTTTTCAAGCCAGTCCTTGTTGTTTACGGCAAAGGCGGTCTTTCCGTCAAAGCCGATGAACTTGTCCAGCTGCTTTTTTATGTTTTCTACGTTTGCATCAATCTGATCGTAACCAAGCATCTTGCGCATTTCAGTCTTTCCGGAAGGGTCACCGATTCTTCCTGTTCCGCCGCCGATAAGGGCAACTCCGATGTGTCCGAATGAGCGCAGCCACTTTAATGCAAAAAACGGAACCATGTGTCCGATGTGAAGGCTCTGTCCCGTAGGATCGCAGCCGACGTAAAAAGTTACAGGTCCCTTATCCATCTTTGCAGAAAGGGCGTCAATATCCGTGCACTGATTAAAAAATCCGCGTTCTTTTAAAGTTTCAATTGCCTTGTTCATATTCTATTCCTCAAAAAAAGTACACAGATTTTACTATATTAAAGAGATGTTTTCAATTATGACCAGGCTTCATTTTTCTGCGGGCGTCTCCTGCCTTGCGGCAGACCGGCGCTTCCGGGCTTACCTTCGGCCGGTGCTCCGCACGCGCTTTGCGCCCCTCCAGTGCCTGACGCATAATCCTTGACACCATATATAACACCATTTATAATCATATTATGGCACATATGTATTCCGTAAAGCAGGCTGCAATCCGATTACAATCCCGAATCATGAACCTATAAAAACTGTTTACGTAAGAATGGTAAAAGAAATTGTGGAATCAGAAGAGAAA
>JAGABO010000129.1 GCA_017614655.1 Treponema sp.
ATCCTCCCACACCAAGAATCGGAAGAAGCGCAACTGTAAGGGCAACAATTCCCATTCCGCCAAGCCAGTGAGTCTGACACCGCCAGAGGTTTATGGAACGTGGAAGAATCTCTACATTATTTATGACGGTAGCTCCTGTCGTAGAAAATCCCGAAAAGCTTTCGAATACTGCATCCGTAAAAGAAGGAACTGCACCGCTTGCAAAAAGCGGAACTGCACCAAAGAAAGAAGAAGCAAGCCACGAAAGAAGGACTACAACAAAACCACTGCGCGTAGAAAGATATGTCTTTTTATTTTTTCCGGCAAAGAAAAAAACTGCAAAGAAAATCCAGCTTACAAGCATCGGAATAAGAAAAGGAAAAACGGCTTCGTTTTCTCCGAGCGAAAGAGCTGTTCCAAGGGGAATAAGAAAAGTTGTTCCTACAATCCCAAGAACAATTGCAACAATTCTTAACACCGTGAACGTCATAACTTTCTGCTACTCCCTGCCTGCAAATTTTTCGAGCACTTTTTTATCGCCGGTTTTTTCTATTAAAACAAGATGGTCACCGGAAGCAAGAACAGTATCTCCTTGAGGAAGTTCATAAAGTTCACTGCCGGCTTTTTTTATAAGAAGAAGAAGGTATTCACCCGGCGCAGAAATATCCTTAAGGGTCTTTCCGGTATAACGGCTTTTTTCCGGAAGGTCACATTCTACGATTTCGAACTGGCCGTTGCATACAGTATGAACACCTGTAACTGTTTTTCCGCGCAGGTGGCTTATGATGGAGTCAACGACGGAGTCCCGAAGAGGAACTGCAACTTCAATATCAAGCTTGCGGGCAATATCGGTAAAAGCCGACGACGCTGTAAGGGTAACTGTTTTTTCTACGCCCAGAGTTTCAAAGTAGGCGCAGATGATCATGTTCATTTCGTGATTATGAGTTGCAGCGATTACAAGATTGAATTTATCAAGTCCTTCTTCGCGGATAAAGCTTTCGTCCGTTGCATCGCTGCAGAAAACTTTTGCAGAAGGAAAGCGTTCGCTTGCTGCCTTACAGAGTTCCTTGTCGCTGTCGATGATTACAAAATCCTGAGCTATTTTTCTTGAAGTACCAAAGAGGCGGCTTAAGAATGAAGAACGGCTTTTTTCGATAATGTGGTCTGCAACGATGGTTCCGATTCTTCCGGCACCGACGAGTGCAATTTTTTTAAGGGCATCAACTTTTGTTCCGCACAGTTCAAGAAGCTTCTTGATGTTTTCCTTTTCCGTAAGGATGCCGATTCTGTTTCCGCTTTTCAAGACAGTGTTGCCTGCAGGAAGCGAACATTCGTCATCATTTTCTATGAATGCAATGATGATTTTAAAATCAACAAGGTTCCTTATGTCTTTTAATGCAATTCCGTCAAAGGCACTTCCCTTTTCGATAAAGATTGCAGAAAGCTCAAAGTTTTCGTTGTCGCCGAAACTTACGACATCACTTACAGCGCCGTGTTCAACTGCATTAACTATTGCTTCTGCAGCTTCGACGTCGGGATGAACCATAAAATCAATTCCGTAAAGCGGACGATGATTTCCAGAAAAAGTTTCTGCGTGATGAAGCGCAGTTCTGTTTGTATTTACATAATAAGCGTAGTTTCTTACACGGGCAATTTTAAGAACATCAGGATAAACGGCATCAACAAGAGAGCAGGTAATCATGTTGATTTCATCATTACCAGTAACGGTAACAAGCGCATCCATTTTTGCAATACCAAGCTCTTCCAGATTTTCAAGACTGTTGCCGTCTGCATTCTGAACCGTGCAGTCAAGTCTGTTACTTGCATGCCCTACAGTATCTTCATCATTATCTATAAGAACAACTTTATTGCCTTCGTTTACAAGCCGGCGTGCAAGCTGAATTCCCGTAAAGCCTGCACCTATTATCATTATGTTCATTTTTCTGAATCTGCCTCTTCTGCTTTTGAGTTTCTGTAATCCTCTTCCAGCTTAGCAAGCTTTGATTTTGCATTTGAAGCAATATAGACAGATCCCGTAAGGGCGGCAGTTACAACAGCTGCAAGTGCAATTTCATAGCCTGCATTAGTTGCAAGAACAGAACCAATTACGAGTAAAAAGTTTTTTAAAGAAAGAGTTGCTTCTTCAAAATTTATTTTATCCTTCATTGTAACGTAATACGAATCAAAATAAATAAAACAGATTGCACTCATAACCATAAGGGTATGCATAAAGGTTCCGGCTGCGGCAGAAATGGAAGCGCTCAAAACTCTCGGAAACTTCGGAATCATGTTCAGTAATTTTAAGAACAGCCAGACAACCACCGGGAACAGAACACGCGGAACAATGGAAACAAGAGGATTATAGAACCAGAGATTTCCGAGCATTACCGTACGAAGCAGACTTGAAATTCCAAATACAAGTCCGACACCAATTCCCGGAATAAGTCCACCAAGAACAGTTGCTGCAATTACCGGAATATGCATTATTGTAATTGCAAGCGGACCAATCTGTATATAACCGAAGGGTGTTACAGAAAACACAATACTTATCGCACCAAGAATACCTGTTACTGCAATCTGAAAATTTAACGACTTGTCTTCGTTCATTTTATTCTCCAAATTATAAGCTGTTTTCTTTTACAGGTGTCTCTTTCTTATAGAGGCATTCTGTATTCATTCTATCAGATTTTTAAATAAAATTCATCTCAATAGCCCTAAAACTATAACTCCTCTTTTTCCCAGAGCCGCGCCCTCTCTACAGCACGCTTCCATTTTTTACAGGCAGCCTGCCTTTTTTCTTCATCCATTGAAGGCGTAAAGATTCTGTCTGTCTGTGCATTGTCAAGAATCTCCTGCTTGTTTTTCCAGAAGCCCGTTGCCAGTCCTGCACAGTAAGCAGCACCAAGGGCAGTAGTCTCTACATTCTTCGGACGGAAAATCGGCCTGTCAAGAATGTCACTCTGAAACTGCATGAGTATGTTGCTTACACAGGCTCCTCCGTCAACCTTCATTTCGCGGATTTCTTCTCCGGCATCGTCCGTCATGCAGACAAGAAGGTCCTTTACCTGAAGCGCAATTCCTTCGATAGCGGCACGGCAGATGTGGGCCTTTGTTACTCCACGCGTAAGTCCTACAAGAGTACCGCGCGCATACTGGTCCCAGTAAGGAGAACCAAGCCCTGTAAAAGCCGGAACAAGAACTGCACCTGCAGCATCGGGAACACTTTCTGCAAGCTGGTCACATTCCTTTGCACTCTTAATGATTCCAAGCTGATCCCGGAGCCACTTGATTACAGTACCACCCATGAAAACACTTCCTTCGAGGGCATACTGAATTTTTCCGTTCATGCTGATTGCAATTGTCGTAAGAAGTTTATTTCTTGACCTGATGATTTTGTCGCCTGTGTTCATGAGCATGAAGCATCCGGTTCCGTAAGTAGTCTTTACTTCGCCTTTAGAAAAACAGCCCTGACCAAAAAGAGCTGCCTGCTGATCTCCGATACATGCGGCTATCGGAATTTCAAAACCACACACTTCTTTAGAAGTTGTTCCGTAAACGCAGGATGAATCTTTTACTTCTGGAAGAATGCATCGCGGAACTTTAAAAACAGAAAGCAGTTCTTCGTCCCATTCGAGCGTGTTAATGTTGAATAACATCGTGCGGCTTGCATTTGTAAAATCAGTTACGTGAACCCTGCCGCCGGTAAGACGCCACACTAGCCAGGTGTCTATTGTTCCGGCAAGAATCTCTCCATTTTCTGCACGTTCTCTCAAACCGGGAACTTCATCAAGTATCCACTGAATTTTTGTTGCAGAAAAATATGCATCAGGAATAAGTCCTGTCTTTTCATAAATAAGGTCAGACTTTCCCGAAGCAACAAGTGCTTCAACAATAGGAGCAGTTCTTCTGCACTGCCAGACGATTGCACGGTGTACGGGAACCCCGGTTTTCTTATCCCAGAGCACAACAGTTTCGCGCTGATTTGTAATTCCAAGAGCCGAAACTTCTTCCGGATTTATTTTTGCCTGACGCAGAGTTTCCTGAAGCACCGTAAGCTGACAAAGAAAAAGTTCCTCTGCATCGTGTTCAACCCAGCCGCTCTCTGGAAAATACTGAGTAAACTCCCGCTGATTTGATGCAATCTTTTTTGCTTTTGAATTGAATACAATTGCGCGAGAAGAAGTTGTTCCCTGATCAAGGGCCACGATATATTTTTTTTCCATGGTTTACCTCAAAATTTCTGTAAACGGTTTTCCTGAACAGAGGGCAGTAATAAACGGACGGCCCACAAGAACAGAAGAAGCACCGTAGGAAGCAGCTTTATTAAAATCGGAAAGCTTTCTGATTCCACCGTCAACCCAGAGTTCACCTGCATTGGAAAGAAGCGTCTTATAATGAGATGCAAGAAATTCAGCAGTACTTCCTTCGCGGGTATCTACCCTGCCGCCGTGATTTGAAACATATACAACATCGGGCTTAACCTTCTGAACAAGTTCAATATCTTCTTCCAGAAAGATTCCCTTTATTGCAAACGGAATTCCTTTTTTAGAAAGAACGTCTTTTATTTTTAAGAGATTATCTGAATTCTTTTTTTCCAGATGAACAAGATTCCTCATCGTAATGATTGAATAGCTGTCGATGTCGATTCCGCCGAGTTCTGCAATATCATGAGCCCATTCAAAACGTTCAAGAATTTTTTCATCAGGATATGGCTTAACAAAAACAGAAGCTTTTATTCCGGAAGCACGCACGGCTTCTATTCCGTAAAGAAGTTTCGTATCCGGAGTTCCGTCACCGATCGTAACCTTAATGCCTTCATGTGCACAGCGGGAAATCATGTCAAAGTAAAATGATTTTTCATCGGCATAGCCTGCATTTTCTACGGCACCTGTCATGGGAGCCAGACGAAGCACAGCCTGATTATTTTTAAAAGACCCTTCTGCAATATTTTTCCAGGCATCGCAATTGTGAATGAAATTGCGGCTCTGATGAGGACCGCCCATTCCGGGCATTTCGCCGATGCAGCCGAAGCCGTCACATTCATCACAGAAGTGACACTTAAAATTGCTAGTCTCCAAAACAGGTTCCTACTTCGCGGGCAGCAAGCAGCATTGAATCATCAAGCGGAATGTTTTTAACTTTTCCTGCAATATCCTCAAGAGGAACTCCGACAATCTTTCCGTTCTGAACTGCAACAAGCTTTCCGAATTCA
>JAGABO010000130.1 GCA_017614655.1 Treponema sp.
CCTGCTGGAACGTCTGTGTCAGGACCAATGTGGCGGTAAAGTTCTGTCATGAATGACTGGCAGAAGCGCATAACTTCCTTGTCTGATTTTCCGTGAGGATCAAAGTCTGAACCACCTTTTCCACCACCCATCGGGAGAGTTGTGAGGGAGTTCTTGAGAACCTGTTCAAATCCGAGGAACTTAAGAACAGAAAGGTTTACTTCCTTAGAGAAGCGGAGGCCTCCCTTGTAAGGTCCGATTGCGCTGTTATACTGAACACGGAAACCGCGGTTTACATGATACTTTCCTTTGTCGTCCATCCAAGGTACTCTGAACTGAATTACACGCTCTGGTTCAACAAGGCGTTCAAGAATTGCATTTGCCTCAAGTCCCGGCATCTTTGCAACAACTGGATCGAGAGTGGTAAGAACTTCTTCCACTGCCTGAAGGAATTCTGGTTCGTTGGCATTCTTAGCCTTTACTTCTTCCCAGACTCTGTTAACATAAGCGTTTTTCATAATGTTACCTCTTATATCTTTTGAATGCATAAAAATGCATGTTGGGTGAATAATAGACCTTTTTTGTTTCTTTGAAAAGTAAATTTTCTATATATAGAGGAAAAAATATCAAAAAATAATTGTAAAAATCGGAAATATTGTAAATTTCGGTGTTATAAAATACAAATTCTGCCATGATTCAGCGGAAAAACATCATCAGATTATGAAAATCATGCATAAAATCGGAATATAATAACTTTAATCTATATCTATGGAAGAAACTGATTATATTATTTTGCTGATTCTTGATTCTTTACTTGACAATATGATTTTTTTGCATAATCCTTTAAATACGACAAAAAATAATGGACAAAACATTCATATTTTGGAGGAAAATATGTGTAGTCAAATTTGTAAGAGCCGTATTAAGCTCTTATTGAGTTCTGCTTGCATAGCTATCTTAGGAAGTGGACTCACATTCGCAAAACCAAAGAATGAATTGGTAAAAGAAGAACCTGGCTTCCACTACGGATACGCTCAGGCTTCAACTAAAGAAGAGGCAGATGCCATAGCAAGAAAGGAACTTGTAGAAAAAGCCCTGACGGCTATGGTTAAGGTTTCAAATCCGGCAGCAAAGAGAGTTACAGTCAGCGCTGCTGTTGTAGAGGCAAGACTTGGAAAAGAAAAGCCGTGGACGGTAAGCAAGGACGAAAAGACTGTTGCATACCGCATGAAGGAAAAAGACTGGGATCAGAAAGAGAAAGAATATGCTGCAAAGCTTAGAACTTCTTTATCACCATCCTATACAACTTTTAATTCAAAGGCTTCTACTGCAGACAGACTTTCGGCTGCTGCAAAGATTCTGAATGTTCTGGCAGAAAACGGAGAAACAGATCTTCTTACCCTGCAGGAAGGAGGAACTGAACTTTATGCACGTAAAGTAGAAGCTGCCTGTTTAAAACTTGTACAGGATCTTGAAATTTCTTTCTCTGTAAGTGACAGAATTATTAATCCGACAGACGCAATTGTTGTAACTGTAAAGGATTCTGCAGGCAAAGCAGTTCCGGGGCTTAAGCTTAAGGCCTCATGGATTGCAGCAGATGTTCCTGTTGTTACAGATGCAATGGAAATAGATGAAAGTATTTCTTATGTAATTACAGATGCACTTGGAAATGCTAATGTTGATTATCCGATTGCAGATGAGTTCAAGAACCGCATGACAGAACTTACAGTTTCTACAGCTTTTGCAAATACAACTTATGTAAGCTCGGGTATGAGAAAACTTGACGGAGCTTCTGCCGTTGATTCACGCTATTACTGCCTCGAAAATATCGGTGAAGCATATCAGTTTGCAGAAGTTGCAGGCGGTGTGTTCATGGCAGGAAAACTTGAGCACGATAAGAAAGCTTCTCACCGCGAAGAAGCTCATGAAGTTGAACTTGCTGATTTCGAAATTGCCGTAGCACCAGTTACAAATGTTCAGTATATGGCTTATTCATATCTTACAAGGGCATCTTCTTATCCGGAATATCTTGATAACGAAAACTTCAATAATCCGATGCAGCCGATTATCTACGTTTCTTACGAAGATGCAAATGCTTATGCTGAATGGCTCTCTGACCAGCTCGGTGCAACATTCCGTCTTCCTACCGAAGAAGAGTGGGAAAAGGCAGCACGCGGCGGAGCAGAAGTTATCTATCCGTGGGGTGATGATGATCCTAAAAAGGATAAGTGTGCAAACTTTAAGGGTAACGGAAAGTTCAAGTATACTTCACCTGTAGGTTCGTTCGAAAACGGAAACAATGCTCTGGGACTTGTTGATATGTCCGGCAATGTCTGGGAATGGACAACTTCTCAGAAAAACGAAAAGGAAGAGTCTGTACTCAGAACTGTAAAAGGCGGTTCTTATATGGACGGTCCTGCTGATTTACGCATTTCTAATTACAAAAATATTAACCCCGACACAAGAGCTCTTGATGTTGGTATCCGCTTAGTTAAAGATAAGGAGATTTCTAAATGAAAATGAAAAAGATTTTTGCACTGTTGGCGTCTCTTCTGGCACTTTTAGCTGTGTCGTGTTTGTCTACAAATGCCGAAGATGAAGATCCTGCTGTAGGAAGGGGTATCAGGGCATGGAATGTCCGTGAACCGGAAGCAGCAAGAGCTTACTGGGTAGAAATTGAAGATTCTGCTAAACAGAAAAAGTACTTGAACTACATTACGCTTTATAATGCCGGTAATGAAGCTCTCGAAGCAACAGACGGCGTTAAGGCATCAAATGAAGCAAGACTTCTTTCTCTGTGTAATACAGCACTTACAAAATTCAGTGCAATTGATTCTGCACTGGAAATTCCTGCTGATGTAAAAGAAAAAGGTGCAAACCTTACTGCTGCCCGTGTAGACGGTCTTCTTGCTGCAGGAAAAGTTGCTGAAGCAAGAAAAATGCACAAGACTGCAGTAAAAGTATACGGAAGCAACGATGCACTTGCAAAGGCAGAAAAGCAGATCAGTGTTTGTGATGCAATTGCTGCAAAGAAGGCAAACCTTCTTTCTCAGGCAGAAAAGGCAAACGAAATTGAAGACTTCGAAGAAAAAGTTGCTGCTTACAAAAATGTAATTGCAAAGTGTTCAGCAGCAGAAACAGAAGTTAATTCTCTTGCAAACAATTCCGGTGTAGGTGCTACAAACGGTGTTGCAACTAACGTAAGAAGCTTCAAGAAAGTTCGTCAGGATATTTCCGTTCAGCTCGAAGGAGTTTACCGCGATAAGGTTTACGATTACAAAGACAAGATTGGTGAAGAGTTTGCGCGTCAGCCTTCAGGAACAGGTTCCGGAAAGAACGGCGAATTCACACTTGATGAAATTCTTGCTCACTACGAATCAGTAGATAAGAACATTGATACAATCTATGCAGAACTTACAGACTTTGCAGAAAAGCATAAGACAAATGTAAGTCAGGATATCGTTGATGATGTTGCAAAGCAGAAGGATGACCTTCGTGCAAAAATCAAGCAGATTAAGAAAGAAATTGCAGACAGAAACGAAATCTTAAGCCGCGGTAAAACAGTTATGCCTCTTATGATTGGTCTCTTTAACCCTGCACCTGGTTCAACAAAAGCAAATCAGAAATCACGTCCTGCAAAGTTTGCAGCTTCAAAGCAGAAGGATTCTGAATACTGGTGGGGTATGGTATCTATAAAGAAGGGTGAAATGAACGACCTCGTCATCACCATGAAAGATAACCGTAACGTACGCGTATTCAATCAGAATACTCACAGCGGTAAGGACATCGAAAAGAAGGGACTTAAGGACCTCGTAAGCAAGGCAAATAAGGTCGGTAACTCATGGCCGGTTCTTAATGCTGCAAAAGCTTTGGGATCAGATAAATACTTCTTTGAAGTTCAGAAGG
>JAGABO010000131.1 GCA_017614655.1 Treponema sp.
GCCATAATGTTACTATAATCAGTAACATTATTTTATGGAGGTTTTTATATGAAAAAAATTGCTGGAATTCTTCTGATTTCTCTGGCCTGTGTGTCTGCTCTTTTTGCAAAGGATGAAAAGAAAACTGTAAAAATTGGAATTGCAAAAATTGTTCAGCACCCGGCTCTTGATGCAGCAGAACAGGGAATTAAAGATGCTATTGAATCTGCCGGCATAAAGGCAGAATTTGATTTTCAGAATGCAAACGGAGATGTAAATACTGCAAGTCAGATTGCCGCTCAGTTTAAGGATGAAAAAGTTGATGTTGCTGTTGGAATTGCAACTCCTATTGCAATCGCTCTTGCAAACACACTTAAAAATACACCGGTTGTTTTTGGAACTGTAACTGATCCTGTCGGAGCAGGACTTGTAAAAACCGTTGCTCACGGAGAAGGAAATATCACGGGAATGTCTGATGAACTTCCTTCTAAAGAACACATCAAGCTGTTTAAAGAAATTGCAGGTATTAAGACTCTCGGCTATATTTACACTTCAAACGAAGATAATTCACTTTCTTCACTCGATCTTGTAAAAGCAGGCTGTAAGGAAGCAGGAATCAAACTTGTAACTCAGGCTATTTCTACTTCTGCAGAAGTAAAGCAGGCTGCAGAAGCAATCGTTAACCGCTGTGACGGAATTTATCTTACTACCGACAATACAGTTTTCTCTGCACTTCCAAGTCTGGTAGGCGTGTTTAACAAGGCAAAAAAGCCGATTTTCTCTGGAGATGTTACCGGTGCAATGGAAGGCGGCTGTTTTATGGCTTCAGGCTTTAACTATTACAAAGCGGGACTTGCAACTGGTGAAATCGTAGTTCAGATTTTAAATGGAAAGAAACCATCGGAGATTCCTGTAAGATTTATGACAAAGCCGGAAGATTCTGACCTTTTGTTTGATCTTGATGCAGCAAAGGCCTGTGGAATTAAAATCCCGGATCTTTATCTTAAACAGGCTTCATATATTTACGAAAAAGGAAAGCTTACAAAAAAATAAGTATATTTTTGAACCGGGGAGTGCGGGTATAAATCCTTCCCCGGAGTTTTTCACATTTCTCCCCATTCCCCCCTTTAATAAATCAGATTAATTAATTATACTGTTACTTATGATAGAAACAATTTTAATTGAAGGTCTTATATACAGCATCATGGTTATGGGACTTTTCATAAGCTACAGGACTTTAAACTTCTGCGACATGACTGTCGACGGAGCTTTTCCGATGGGCGGATGTATTCTTGCTGCCTGTCTTACTCACGGACTTACTCCGGTTTGCGGCATTACGCTTGCTTTCATCGGAGGCTGTCTTGCAGGACTCTGTACGACGCTTATCTATACAAAGCTCCGCGTGCCGGATCTTCTGGCCGGAATCCTTATGATGACGATGCTTTATTCAGTAAACTTACGCATTATGTCAAACAGGGCAAATGTTTCCTTTCTCCGCATCCCGACAACTTTTTCAAGAATCACAGAATTTACGGAAACTCATTTTCCTTCAATTCCGGCAGAAAGCGGAATCTTACTTTTCCTGATTATTTTTATAGTTTTGTTTAAGCTCCTTCTGGATCTGTTTTTTCATACAGACCTTGGACTGACAATGGGAGCTCTTGGTTCAAATCAGCAGATGGTTATTTCGCAGGGAGTAAATCCGCAGATTGTACGCTGTATCGGTGTCTGTGCCGGGGATGGACTTGCAGCTCTTTCCGGAGCCTTTGCAAGCATGTACAACGGCTTTTCGGATGTCGGAAGCGGAACTGGAATTATCGTAAGCGGCCTTGCTTCCCTTATGCTTGGTGAATTCATAATCCGGTCAAATAAAATCGGACTTCAGACGCTCAGGGTTGTAATCGGTTCTGTCATCTACCGCGGACTTATGTGCATTGCCCGCCGCTACGGACATTATATCAATCTTACGGCAAATGACCTTAAGCTGATTACCGGTCTTTTGATTATTGTCTGTCTGATTATTGCAAAGAGGAAGGGAAAAAATGCTGGAGCTTAAAAATATCGGAATCACTTTTCATGCTGGAACTCCTGATGAAAATACGGCACTTAAAAACATCAGTTTAAAGATTAATCAGGGAGACTTTATTACAGTCATCGGTTCAAACGGCGCCGGAAAATCTACTCTCTACAATATTATTTCCGGAACGCTTGCTCCCACCTGCGGACAGATTTTTCTTGAACTTCCTTCTAAGGATGGTTCTCCTGTTAGTCAGAAAGAAATCACCGGCGATGCGGAATACAAGAGGGCTTCTTATATTGGACGCATTTTTCAGAATCCGCTTCTGGGTACAGCCGGAAAAATGTCTCTTGAAGACAACATGATGATTTGCAGTAAAAAGGGCTGGCACGGACTTAAAATCAGTCTGAATAAAAAGAAACGCGAAGAATTTAAGAAGCAGCTTAGGGTTCTGGATATGGGACTTGAGGACCGTCTTAACGACAATGTTGAGCTTCTTTCTGGCGGACAGCGTCAGGCTCTTACGCTTTTAATGGCAGTTCTTTCTAAGCCGGCACTTCTGCTTCTGGATGAACATACAGCGGCACTGGATCCTTCAAATGCGGCGCTTATAATGAAGCTTACAAAAAAGTTTGCTGAAGAATACAATCTTACCGTTATGATGATTACCCACAATATGCAGCAGGCTCTTGATTACGGTAACCGCATTCTTATGATGGATGATGGAGAAATCATCATGGACATAAGCGGTGAGGAGAAAAAGAAGCTTACTCTGGAAGACCTGGCTCAGAAGTTCCGTGAAATAAAAAATCACGACATGAACAACGACCAGATGGTGCTTCAGTAAGGTTTAAGAAATGGCCGGTGCGGGCTTCTTTCCTGAAAGCCAGCTGTTTCCGGTTTGTGACAAAACCGGTCAAATTATGGGATTTGCCATTGACCAAGTATCAAGAATTGTGTAAAATTATCAAACTTATTGATTTTTTTTAGGTAGGTACGAGATATGTCAAGAACATGTGATGTTTGCGGAAAGCACCCGATTCACGGTAACAAAGTAAGTAATTCATACAACCACACACGCCGTCAGTGGAAGCCGAACCTTGTAAAGGTTAAGACAACTATCGGTGGAACTACATTAACCCTTAAGGTTTGCACACACTGTCTCAGAAGCGGTTTCATTACAAAGAAAGTTAACGTTCCGAAGCCGGCTGTTGCAGAAGCAAAATAAGAACAGCTTTCTATAAGCTGAACAAAAGCTGCCCGGGATATCCTGAGGCGGCTTTTTTTTGCCTGCGGGAGCTGCTTTATCCGGCAGCTGTTTCTTTTTAGCCGAAAACCTTTCTGAAGTCCATATAGTTTTTATCATCCCCCTTACAGAAAACTGCAAATTCAATAATCTTAAAAGCGTGAAGATAATCCTTTAAAACTTCCTTCCAGCATTCAGCTACAAGATGAGCGTCATTGCCGAAAGCTCCGCATCCGAATGCTCCGAGAATAAGGGTGTCGTTTGTATTTGCAAGTGCAACATCAAGAATGCGTTTCATGCGCTTTTTAAAAACTTCCCGCAGGTGTTCTTCGCTGCACGGAAGGCCGCTGTTTATGATTCTCGAAAGGTTTGGAGCAGCACAGGTGATTACGTTTACAAAAAAGCGATCTTTAAGCGGAAGATTTTTTGGAAGCTCCTCGTCAGTTTTAAAAACTGCAACCTGGGGTGTGTAGATAATGTCATCATTGTAAAAGCCGTCCAGTTCTGCTCTGTGAGGTTCATAGAAAAGTCC
>JAGABO010000132.1 GCA_017614655.1 Treponema sp.
ATTTTAGAAAGCATTCAGTTTATCCGCAAAGTCATTTATTGCCTGATTTTTGATTCCAAATTTCTGGAAATCCTTAAGAACCAGAATTGCCTGAGTTTTTTTGCCGGTTTTTACATAACAGTCAGCAAGGTCAAGATAAAGCCTGTAATTCTTAGGATCATCATTTATAAGACGGGAAAGTCTGTCTATTGCTTCTTCAAATTTACCTTCACCTTTACAGATAAGTGCAAGGCCGAGAGCTGCATAGATGTCAAAATCAATATCCATCGCGCGGTTATAGTAATCTGCAGCCATCTTAAAGTTACCGATGTTTCTGTAGGCATCTCCTGCACGTGTAAGAATAACCTTGTTCTTTTTGTCAATTTCAAGAATTCGGTTCCAGTATTCAATTGACCGGAACTGCTGGTTCATTCCGCGGTAGCAGTCTGCTATTCCAAAAAGTGCATAGAAGTTGTGGCTGTCCATTTCCAGAGCCCTTTCGAAATAAAAAAGCCCTTCCTTAAAGGATTTAAGTTTTCTGTGACAGTTTCCAATCGAAGTAAGAACGCGGATGTCTACATGCTCGGGAGAAACTTCCATCATGCGCGTCCAGTAATAAAGGGCATCCCTGTATTCCTTAAAATCATAATGAAGATGTCCGAGTCCTATAAGCGCATAGGCATTTTTTTCTTCCATGTCCAGAACCTGAAGATAAAGCATCTTTGACTTTTTAAAGTCCTTTATTTTTCTGTATGCATCAGCAACGCGGGTAAGCACGGTAATATTTCTGTCATCATGAAGAAGATACTGCTCCCAGATTTCTATTGCTTTATGAAACTGATTTAACGCCTTGTAACAGTCTGCAAGGCCAAAAAGTGCATAGTTATTGCCCGGATGAAACGAAAGGCACTTTGTGTAATAATTAACTGCAGAATTAAAATTTGACTGCTTTCGTTCACAGTCTCCGAGTCCAACAAGAGCATAGTTGTTGTTATCTTCTATCTCAAGGATTTTTGAAAACTCATCCATTGCTTCCTGTGTACGGTTTTCTTTAAGAAGCTGATAGCCCCTTTTTGAAAATTCACTTATTTCCGGAGATCCATTTGATTCATTTACATCAATTTCCTGCGGAATCTCAAATTTTTCCTCTTCTGCTGTCACTTTTTTACCCTCATCTCTGATTTTTTAATACAAAAGAAACTGCCTCTGATATCTTTTCTACCAGTGGATTAAGTTTCCTTGAATTATGCGCAAGAGTATAAAGACGCAGTGCCTTTAAATACTCATTTTTTTTCATGTAAAAATCGCCTGTCCTGCTTAGACCGTCGGAATACCCCGTAGTAATAAAAATCCGTTCGGCCTCATTAATTTTACCTTCATTAAAAAGAGTATTTGCTTTTCTGTTGAGCATAACTTTCTGGGCATCGGAAAGATTTTCTACCGGAAGATCCGTTACTTTTATAAAGCCCTGAGAGCCCTGTTTGGCACGAATAATGTTTTTTAAATCCTCTTTCATCCTGACATTTTTTACCTTACAATAATTTTTAACTATAAGTCTCTATTTGTCAAGAGAGAATTTTTATCGAAATAAACAGAAAATAATACGAAACAAAAAATGATTACTGCTCACAGGCAGAACTGTTTTCTTCCGTAGTGTAAAAGTTTACGATTGATCTTCCGTAAATTCTTTTGTCTTTTAAAACAAGTGAACCGATTTTTTCCGGCAGAGGGTCTTCAGAAGGAAAATGAATCATAAGAGTCCCGTTCGTATTTAAAAGAGATGAAGCGTCTATTTTTTTAAGCAAATCCTCCCTGAACTTATAAGGAAACGGCGGGTCTATAAAAATAAAATCAAACTTTCTTTTACATCTTTTTACAAAAAGTTCAGTTGCAACAAAATGGCAGTCTATGCGCACACCCTGTTCTTCGGCAAGTTTTACGTTTTCTAAAATTATGCGTGCTTTCTTTTTGTCCATTTCGCAGAGAGTAACATCAGAAGCTCCGTGACTTACGCTCTCTATTGCAATAGTTCCTGAACCGGAAAATAAATCAAGAAAGCTTTTTCCCTTAAGATAAGGCCCGATTATATCAAAAACAGATTCCCTCATTCGGTCCATGGCAGGTCTGATTGCCATTTTTCCGTATGGAGTCTGAGTTGTTCTTCCTTTTAGAGTTCCGCCTGTTATACGCATTACCGCTCGCTTGAGTTGAGTGACCAGAAGATGTCATCTCTTTTAAGATTTGAATTTAACTTTGCATAATCAAAAGCTGTCTTTCCTTCGCTGTCGGGGATTCCCGGTTTTGCACCGTTATCAAGAAGTATTTTGATTGTATCTGTAGAGGACGCATACTGTGCAGCGTACATAAGCGGAGTTTTTCCCTTCCAGATTCTGTTAATCGGAATGTCCATATCTACAAACAGCTTGATTTTTGCTTCTTTAACATGAGCTTCTCCCTGATTTGAAGTTACTGCAAGCACAAAGGCCCTGAAGACTTCATCTTCTCCGGAGTTTCTGCCTTTAAGAAGCCTCTGGATTATAAGAGGATTCTGTGAATAGTCAGAGGCAAGGAGAAGGGGAGTTGCATTGTATTTATTTCTTACCCTGATATGGGCACCGTTTTCTATAAGCGTGTCAACAAGCGTAAGGCTGTTCTGATACCGGACTGCATACATAAGGGCCGACCATCCGTCCCTGTCACGGAGGTTCACGTTTGCTCCGCTTTTAATCAGGTTCTTTACATCCCAGTCATTTCCGGCACGGGCAGCTTTCATAAGAAGCGTAACTCCGTTTTTATCTGCTTCATCAGGATTTTCTATTTTTTTACCGGAATCTTTTGTTTCGGGTTGAGGGAAATCTTCCTTGAGTGCATAATCGTAAAGATAGGTGCTTGAATAAGTTTTATACTCAAAAGTTTTTTTCTCTTCTAAAGGCGCTTTAGCCACAGAAGTTTCTTCTTTTTGTACAGCCTCTGTTTTTTCCGGTCCGCTTTCTTTGAGTTTCAGTTCTATCGGTGTAAGAGGTTCATTTATTTCCTGTTTATCCGGAACAGAAGTTTTTTCTGCTGATTCAGGTTGAACTGCTGCAATATAGTCAGAAGAAGGTGTTTTTTCTGTTGATGCCGTCTCTGTCTGAACTGATTCTTTTACGGGAGCTTCTTCTTTTTTTATTTCTTTTAC
>JAGABO010000133.1 GCA_017614655.1 Treponema sp.
GAAGGCCTCTGCCACATCTCAATGCTTTCAAGAAGCCGCGTAGAAAAAGTTACTGATGTTCTTAAGGAAGGACAGAGCGTACCCGTTAAGCTTCTCGAAGTAGACAAGATGGGCCGCCTTAACCTTTCTTACATCGATGCCATCGAAGAGAAGAGATAAGCACGCGTGTGCCCGTTTTAATACATCTTCTTAGTGAAAGTACATAGAGGCGGGACGCAGAAAAAAAAAGGAAAGGGGGATACCGTTCCTTTTTTTTCGTCGCTGGGACCCGCCGCAGTGTGCTTGCACTGAGAAGTTGCTTAGAAGACTGTCCTGTTAAAAGCGGGGCAGTCTTTTTTTTTATAACGCTTTCTGTTATAATGCCCGTTGTATTCTATGATAGAAAAAACAGTTTTTGACAATAACGTTGTTCTGATAACAGAAAGTGATTCTTCAAGCAGAACAGCGGCACTTGGTTTCTGGTTTGCAGCAGGAAGCCGCTATGAAAATAAAGAAAACCGCGGAATTTCTCATTTAACGGAACACCTTCTTTTTAAGGGAACAGAAAAACTTAATACCCGGGAAACAGCCCTTACTTTTGACCGTATGGGCGGCTTTGTAAATGCTTTTACCGAGCGCGAAAACGTGTGTCTTTATTCCGTTGTTCCTTCGCTTAACGGAAACTTCGAAACTGCCTGCAGCTGTCTTTTTGACATGTGCGAAAACTGTACTTTTCCCGAAGATGAATTCAGCAAGGAAAAAAATGTTGTAAAAAGCGAGATTCTTTCTCTTGATGATGACAGCGACGAAAGTGCCCTTGATGAACTTGCACGTTCTGTCTGGGATGATGAAACTCTTACCCGGACAATCGGCGGAAGCGTTAAGGAAGTTGATTCGCTTTCGCTTGAAAAAGTTCGTGCTTTTTATGCTGAATATTTTGTTCACGGGGAGCTTGTAATTGTTGCAGCCGGTAAAATTGATGCAGAACTTTTAAAGAAAAAAGCTTCTTTACTTTCCCTACATAAAAAAGTTCCTGATTATAAAACGGAGTTTCATTTTACAAAACCTGCGGTATGGAAAAGCGGTGTTAATATCGTAAAGACCCGTTTTCTTCAGAGTCAGATTTTTGCAACTTTTCAGATAGAAGGGCCCCTTACAGAAAAAGAAAGTTATGCCCTCTGCATTCTTGATGCAATTGCAGGCGGAACAATGAGTTCAAGACTTTTTCAGACTTTAAGGGAAAAACACGGACTCTGTTACAGTGTTTACAGTTTCTTTACATTTTACGAAAACGCTTACCTCTGGAGTTCTTATGTTACTGCCGACAAAGACAATGCACTTCAGACGGTTGAGCTTTTAATGGAAGAGCTTCGTAATCTTAGGGAAGAAAAAATTTCTGATGAAGAATTTGAAAATGCCAAAAAGCATATCTGTGGCGAAGAAATAATGGGAAGCTGCGACAACGAGTACATCATGAAGCGTCATCAGAAAAATCTGTCCCTGGGATTTCCTCTCCGTTCAACCGAAGAAGTTCTTGAATGTATACGAAACATAGAAAAAAGTGATATAATCAGTTTAATAGAAAAAATCTTCCGCAAAGAAAAAATGAATCTTCTGGTTTACGGACCGTCTCTTTCTTCGCGGGTTAAAAAGGAAATATTATGTCTTGCAAAGTAAAAATACCGTGTGTTGCAAAAGAGGGTGCAGTTCTTCCCGTTTATAAAACTTCAGGGGCAGCCGGAGCTGATGTGTGTGCCCTTACGGAAAGTGATGTTGTCTTAAAAAAAGGAAGCCGTGCTCTGGTTGGAACCGGGCTGTTCTTTGCAATTCCGGAAGGCTATGAAATTCAGGTTCGTCCCAGAAGCGGCCTTGCATTTAAAAACGGAGTTACAGTCTTAAATACTCCTGGAACAATAGACAGTGATTACAGGGGAGAATTAAAGGTCCTTCTTTATAATTGCGGCGATGAAGACTTCATCATAAAAAACGGTGACCGTATTGCCCAGATACTCGTGGCTCCGGTTACGCTCGGCGACTTTGAGAGCTGTGATGCCCTTCCGGAAACGGAACGCGGTGCAGACGGCTTTGGAAGTACCGGAGTTTAGGGGAGAGAAGTGCTGGTATCTTCCGTAAAGGAGACCCTGACTCAGTTTTTCAGGGACTTCAGTTTAAAAAAACAGATTCTTATTTTTCTCTCGTTCCTGTGCGCAAAGTGCAGTTTTGACCGCGGAAAAGATTTTTTTGACAGAAAAATAGAACGGCTTGCTTTTGTAAAAGACAATGTTCTTATCCGCTATCTTGCAAAAGAACTGTTTGTTTATTTTCTTGTATGCTTTGCTTTTTTCTTTATTGTTTTTTTCTGTAATCAGATTCTTCTAATGGCAGAAAAAATCCTTCAGCAGAGGGTACCGGTTAAATTTGTTATCCGCCTTATCATTTATACGCTTCCGACAATCATAAGCCAGTCGGCACCTTTTGCAACTTTAGTCGGCTTTCTTATGTGTCTGGGCCGTATGGTTACCGACAACGAAGTAATGATAATCCGTGCAAGCGGTCAGAATTATTCACTCATCCTGATTCCCGTCCTGATTATGGGGCTTCTGATTTCTCTTTTCAGTTTTGTAATGAATGATTATTTTCTTCCTCTGGGAACCATCAGGTACAACAGGCTTTTAAAACAGATTGTTGCATCAAATCCTGCCGTTGAACTTGAACCTCATTCAATCAAGCGGCTGGGGGATTCTATTCTTGTAATCGGTGATGTAGAAAAAACAAATGTAAGTGACCTCGCTTTTTTTGATCTCTCTTCTCCAAGTGAACCGCGTGTAATTATCTGTAAGGATGCAGACATCGTAAAGTCAAAGTCAGAGGGGGTCCTTATGGAACTTAACATGAAGGATTCAACTGTCATTATGCTCAACAAAGGCCGCCGCAAGGATTATGATGTCCTTACTTCGGAAGACATGAAGATGAATATTTTTGAAGACGTTCTTGAACTTTCTACAAACGGTCCGACTCCGCGCGAAATGACAAGCCACGATTTAAAGAAAAAAATAGACAATATGGCAAAGATGGAAAACTATTCAAAGAAGCAGATGAATCAGTATAAGCTTGAATACAACAAAAAGTTTTCGCTTCCGTTCGGTTCAATTTTCTTTGCGATTCTTGCGTTTCCACTTGCTCTTGTATTCGGAAGAAAAGACGGGCAGACTCTCGGACTTATTTTTGGAATAATAATATCCGTAATGTATTGGGCTGCTTCTATTCTCGGACAGATGTTCGGACTTCGCGGAGGCTATGACGGCTTCTGGATGATGTGGGGACCGAACTTTTTTATCGGAATTGCAGGTCTGCTGCTTTACTTAAAACTTAAACGAAAATGAAACTTGTATTTTATATGCTCAAGAAATTCTTTGTGATTTTTTTGGGCGCACTTGTATTTTTTGTTCTCATTCTCTGCCTTACGGAACTTCTTATGAATCTCTGGAATTATATTTCAAAGCAGGTTCCTTCTAAGCAGGTAATGAAGATAATGTTCTTTTATGTTCCAAAAACCGTCTGGTATGCAGTTCCCATTGCAATGCTGTTTGCCACGGCTTACATGCTGTCGGATTTTTATGCAAAGAATGAACTGCTTGCTATTTTTGCTTCGGGAGTTTCCCTTTTTAAATTTGCATCTCCTCTGCTTTTAGTTGGACTTGTTTTTAGCGGACTTCTGTTTGTATGGGAAAATAATGTTGTCGTCGGTACTTACGCGCAGTTCAATAAACTTAAGAATGAAGCTTTTAAAAAAGAAGTGTCTCTTAATCAGGATAACATCGTCATCATGAGTGAAGAGGGAAATGTTGTCTACAAGGCAGATTACTATGATGATGAACTGCAGAGACTTTATACGGTTTATGTTCTTGTCCGGACAGAGGACAAAAAGTTTGACAGACTTTTTATTGCCGACAGTGCTTTGTGGAATGAAGACCACTGGGATCTTTCAAATCCGACTGTATACAGACAGTATGATGACGGCATTACAATCGTTCCCTACGAGAGGGAATTTGCAACAGAACGCTTTACTGAACCTCCCGAAACATTCCGCAATAACACGGTAAGCGTAGAGGAAGTTAATACGAAAGAAGCCCGTGCATATATAGAACATTTGGAAAAAGCAGGACTTCCGAGTTCAGCAGAAAGATCAGAATATTATAAGAAATTTGCGTTTCCTTTTGTCGTTTTAATTGTTGTATTTCTTGCAGTAGGATTAAGCGGCAAAACCAGAAAAAATGTTCTTATCATAAGCCTTGCGCTAAGTGTTACGGCAGTCGTTCTTTTTTATGTAACACAGATGGTTACGATGCTTATGGCAAAATTCGGAACTATTCCTCCCGTTATGGGGGCATGGTTTCCTGTCGTACTGTTTATTTTTATAAGCTCCGTGCTGTTAAAGTTTGCAAAGACGTAATTCATTCTGTAAAAAACAGGAAGGAAAAATGATTGAAAGTATTTTTGAAGTAAAACATTCGTCTAAAGATTCGAAAGCCCGCACCGGTGTAATGCATCTTCCTCATGGTGACGTTAAGACTCCTGTTTTTATGCCGGTAGGAACTAAGGGAACGGTTAAAGCTGTCGATAAAGATTCTCTTGAAGAAATAGGTTTTGAAATCATTCTTGCAAATACTTACCACATGTACATGAGGCCGGGTGCGGACCTTGTAGAAGAAGCAGGCGGACTTCACGGCTTTACAAAGTGGAACAGAAACTTCCTTACAGATTCGGGCGGATTTCAGGTTTTCTCGCTTAAGGGCTTAAGAAAAATCAGTGATGAAGGCGTTACCTTTAGAAGCGACATCGACGGAAGTAAGCATCTTTTTACTCCGGAAAACGTCGTACAGACTCAGGTAAAGATTAACTCTGACATTCAGATGCAGCTGGACGTCTGTTCTGCTCACGGAGTTTCTCGTAAAGAAGCAGAAAAGGCTTTGCGCATTACTACGGACTGGACTAACCGGGCCGTTAAAGAGTGGCTTATTCAGCGTGAAAACGGATACAAAGGTTATCTTTTTCCGATTGTACAGGGAAACTTTTTTGAAGACTTACGGAAGCAGAGTGCAGAATTTGTTGCCTCTTTAGATACGGCAGGAATTGCAATCGGCGGTCTTAGTGTAGGGGAGCCTCCCCAGGAGTTTGCAAAAATGCTGCAATACACGGTACAGGTTCTTCCTTCCGATAAGCCTCTTTATGTTATGGGAATCGGAACTCCCGAATATATTTTTGAAGCCGTTTCTAACGGTGTTGATATGTTTGACTGTGTTCAGCCGACAAGAATTGCACGCCATGGACTTTATTTTTCAAGACGAGGTATGGTGTCGATTAAGCAGAAAAGATTCGAGCACGATTTTTCTCCGGCAGATCCTGAATGTGACTGTAAAGTTTGCCGCACTTATTCCCGAGCTTATCTCCGTCATATTTTCCGTGAACAGGAAATTCTTTCTTCGATGCTTGCAAGTTATCACAACCTGTATTTCTTAGACAGAATGGTAAAAGACATAAGGACAGCCATAGAAGAAGACCGCTTTGAAGAATTCAGAAAAAAGTTTCTTGAAGACTTTGCATCCGGTGCCGTGCAGGAGGCTTTGTAATGAAAAAGATTTTTATTCTTTCTGCATTTTTTTTAACGGCTGCACTGATTTTTGCACAGGAAAGTGTTTTTATAAACGAAACCGAAAACGAAGATTATCATGTAATAGAAGAAACGGAGACAGTTTCTGCAGAGACCCGGGAGCCGGACATTCAGAACGTGGAAGTGCCTTTGCTTCAGGACGAGGACATTTCTGTTTTTGAAGCCGAAACTGATGACAAAGAAACTGGTGTAAAAGAAACTGCTTCAGAAAAAGGCAGCTATAAGATTCAGAAAAAAACTGTCGGAAAGAAAAAGCCGCAGAAAAAAACAGAAGACTATACTGCAAAAGATGAAAAAACTGCAGGGAATGAATACATAAAAAGCTGCACAGATACTTTTAAATACGGACTTGAAACAGAAATTTCTTCCCTTATTGATGAACTTACAAAAAACGAAGACACCCGCTTTGTTGAGCCCATTTATGAACTTTTTTATTCAACAAAAACTCCTGCGGTAAGAAACAAGATTCTTACATACTTTACAAAGCTTAAGGATCCGTGTCTCTGTGACTATGCCGTTGATGTTATAAATGATCCTTATGATGAAAAAAAAGAAACCGTTGATTTATGCTTTAAATATGCTGTTGAAGTTGAATGTCATGAAGCCGTCGGCGGTCTTGTTGATCTTGTAGAAAAAGAAGAAGAGGATTATTTTAACGGAGCCCTTTCTGCACTTGCCGAACTTGGAAGTGAGAGAGAAGCAGATTTTCTTGCTGATTATCTGGACAGGGACGATTTAACCGCAGCCCAGAGACAGAGCCTTATGCGTGCACTTGGAAAAATGAAGGCACTTTCTACCTGGGATAAACTTGCAGCAATTGCACAGGATGAAGACGAAAATAATTTCGTAAGAATGTATGCTGCCGAAGCAATAGGTGCAATGGAAAAAAAGGAAAGCGAAGACATTCTTTATTCCCTTTACGAAAGTGATGATCCGAATATGCGTATCTATGTACTTAAGGGAATCAGTCACTTTAAGACAGAAAGGGCCGATGAATTGATTCTTCAGGCTTTAAGGGATCCGCAATATAAAGTTCGTCTCGAAGCGGTAAATGCAGTAAAAGAACGGAAGATGAAGTCTGCGGTTCCTTATATTGTATACAGATGCAAACATAAAGATGAAGAAAAAGCCGTAAAAGAAAAATGCTGGGCTGTTCTTGCAATGCTCGACACAAAAGAAGGTAATGAATATCTTGTAAGTGTCATAAAAGATAAAAAAACTGC
>JAGABO010000134.1 GCA_017614655.1 Treponema sp.
AGAATGTTGCCCGCGAACCGATTTCTCTCGAAACACCGATTGGAGAAGAAGAAGATTCTTCACTCGGAGATTTTATCGAAGACAAGGAAGTAGAAAATCCTGCAAACCAGACAGCATATACTCTTTTACAGGAGCAGCTGCAGCAGGTTTTGAGCACGCTTCCGGAACGCGAACAGGAAGTTCTTAAGATGAGGTTCGGTCTTGACGACGGATACTCTCTTACCCTTGAAGAAGTTGGTCTCTGCTTTAACGTAACCCGTGAACGTATCAGACAGATAGAAGCAAAGGCTTTAAGACGCCTCCGTCACCCGAGAAGGGCACACGGACTCAAGGATTTTATTGAATAGAATAGACACGAATCATTAAATTCTGTATAGTCTAATTTGAAAGTTTATTTTTGCAGGGGATGTGACCATGAAAATGTCAGAAGAGCTCGAAAAGCTCAAGGAATTACAGGAAGTTCTTGCCGAAAAGTATGATTTTGAGTCAAAGGTAGAAGAACTGCCGAAAAGTCTTGAAGGAAGCACAGTAAGCCTTGAAAAGTTCAAGCAGGACTTCATTGCAAAAAATTCTGAATACGAGGCTAAGAAAGCTGTGGTTGCATCTATCAAGGAGCAGCTGGAGCAGGCTCTCAAAGACCGTGAAGCCGGTGAAAAAGGAATGGATTCAATCAGTACTCACCGCGAATATGAAATGCTCGACAAGCAGATAAATGAAGCTCAGGAAAGAGAAAATAACCTCAGAAAGGAACTTCTGCGCGAAGAAAAAATTCTTGCCGACATGAACGATTCACTTAAGAGTGACGAAGAACTCATTACTTCTACAGAAAAAGAAGTAGAAGAAAGCAAGGCAAACCTTTCCCAGGAAATCAGTTCGCTTAATTCAAAGATTGCTTCCCTTACAAAAAAAGAAAAAGAAATGTCAGAGGGAATCGATCCGGAAACAATCATTAAGTTCCAGAGAATCATAAAGAGAAATCACGAAGGTATAGTTGCAGTCCGCGGAAATGTCTGCTCGGGCTGTCACATGATTCTTCCCTCACAGTTTGCAAACGAAGTACACAGGGGAGAAAAGATTCTTTTCTGTCCATACTGCAGCCGCATTCTTTTCTATGAAGAGTCCGATGAAGAAGACTACTCATACCTCTCTATGGAAGAAGCCGGAAGTCTTGCAGACCTTGATGATGAGGAACTTTTTGCCGATGAGGCAGAAGCCCTTGACGGAGAAGAAGCAGATGAAGTTTCTTCCGACATGGGACAGGGCGACTACAACGAGTAGCTGCTTTAAAAAAGTAATTATGAGGATATGATTCGGTCGCGCACCTGTATCTGATGAGAGATCCACGGTGTGAGGCAAAGTCCGGGCTCCGCCGGAAAGGATGCCGGGTAATAACCGGGGCGTTTACCTGTTAAGGGCAAACGTACAGACAGTGCTACAGAAAATTACCGCCTGCTTCTGCAGGTAAGGGTGAAAAGGCAGGGTAAGAGCCTACCGCGGTTCTGGTAACAGGATCGGCATAAGCAAACCTCATCCGGAGCAAAATCATGCAGCAGTTTGGTTTTCCGGCCTTATACTGCGGGTAGATTGCTGGAGGCATCTGGTAACAGATGCTGCGGATAGATGACCGAGCTTCCTTGTGAAGTTCCAGAACCCGGCTTACCATATCCTTTTTTTGGTGGGGAATACAATGAAGGGGAACTCTGAAAGCGTATTGCACAAGAAAAACAGACGACTGCGGATTGCAGCCGCCATCCTCTTTGTTTCCCTCACAGTATTTCTTTCACTTTTTTTATCAATCAGAGCAATCTATAAAAAACTTCATGCACCCGATTCAGTGTACGAACTCTCCAGAAAATGGAATGAACAGACTCTTGAAGGAATTACGGACGCATATAATATATCAGCACAAATTTTAAAGCTGAATCCTTTTCACAATACAGCCCGCACTTATCACGGATATGCCGGGTTTATGCTTTCCCAGTACGAAAACGAATTTGAAACTTCAAAAAAATACCTTGATGAAGCAATCAACAACTTAAGGCTTGCCTTTATTACTTCAAAAAGCAGCACCTTAAAACCGCAGACTGCATACATGCTGGGAAGAGCATATTTTTATAAGGATGAAGCTTCTTCTTTTAATTACTATGCCGATCTTGCGGTAAAATATCTTGAATACGCACGCGAGGCTTCCTACAAGGCTGATGATATTCCGCTTCTTCTTGGATTAAGCTATGCTTCACTGGGAGAAAGCGAAAAAAGCATCGCTTCCTTTACGCAGGCACTTCTTGTTCACGAAACTGATTCACTTCTCTTTAACATTGCACGTGAATACTTTCTGAACGGACAGGGACAGACAGCCCGCCAGTATCTTCTTAGGGTGCTCGAAATGAGTCAGAACGATGAAATACTGGAAAATGCACACATTGTACTTGGTCAGATTTACATAAATGACGGAAAACTTGAAGAAGCTGCATCAGAATTTGAAGCAGTTCTTGACAAGAATGCAAATTCAGCCGATGCTCATTATGAACTCGGTGTCATCTATGAAAAATCGGGTGACAGTGCCAGGGCCAGGTCAGAATGGCGCAAGTGCCTTCAAATACAGCCAAATTACAACGGAGAAAGAATTTCCGATTTAAGATAACGGAGGATTTACATGGGATTTTTTGACAACTTTACGACGGACATAGGAATTGATTTAGGAACATGCAACACGCTTATATATGTCCGCGGTCAGGGCATTGTGGTCGATGAACCATCTGTCGTAGCCGTGGAAAAGGGTACGGGACGCGTTGTCGCCGTAGGTGCAGAAGCAAAACAGATGCTCTGGAAAACACCTACGACAATCGTTGCAATCCGTCCGCTGGCAGACGGTGTTATTTCTGATGATGATTCAACGGAAAAAATGATTAAATACTTTATCTCTAAAGTTATTCCGCGCCGCCACATCTTTAAGTCTATCCGCATGAAAATCGGTATTCCTTCCTGCATTACACAGGTTGAACGTAAGGCTGTAATGGCAGCAGCCCTTAAAGCCGGTGCAAAGGAAGTAGAAGTTCTTCCGGAAAGCCTTGCAGCAGCTATCGGAGCAGAAATCCCAATCTATGAACCTGCAGGTCACATGGTCTGTGACATTGGCGGAGGAACTACAGAAGTTTCCGTTATCTCTCTTGGAGGAATGGTTGTAACAAGTTCAATCCGCGTTGGAGGAAACGCTTTTGACGAAGCAATCATTTCGCACATCAGGGCAGTTCACAACCTTATCATCGGTCAGCAGATGGCAGAGCGCCTTAAGATAGAAATCGGAAATGCAATTGCCGACAAAGAAATCGGTCACATGGAAATTAAGGGAACTGATGCTATTACCGGACTTCCGCGCCGTCTTGAAGTAGACTCTGTAGAAGTAAGGGAAGCTCTTAAGGAACCTGTAAGCAAAATCGTCGAAGAAATTAAAAAGACTCTCGGACGCACTCCGCCTGAACTTGCAGCAGACATCGTTGAACGCGGCATTGTTATGTCCGGAGGAAGTTCTATGCTCAAGGGACTTCAGAAGCTTATTTCTAAGGAAACAAACGTTCCGGTTATTCTTGTTGATAAACCGCTTCAGTGTGTTGCACGCGGCGCAGGTGAAGCATTTGAACTCTTTAAGAACATGCATCATAACCGCTCGGTATACGACAACCTGAACAGCTAAAAAAATGAAAAACAGGCGTTTTAATTTTAAGCCGGCAGAGTTTGTTCTTATACTCCTCATATTGTTCAGCGGAATAAACCTCGGGTTTTCCTCGGGGAGTTTCGTGTTGAATTTAAAGACGGCTGGTTTTACGGTTTTCAGTTCCATTCAAAAAGGAATAGGCGCCGTAACCGGAACAGCAGGAAACTTCTTTTCGTCTATACACGATCTTGTAAACTTAAAAGAAGAATATGATGAACTTAAGCAGAAACTTGCTGACTACGAGTTCATGCAGAAAACCAATACAACTCTCCGCGCAGAAAACGATACGCTTCGTGAACTTCTTGGGTTTGCAAAAAGTTCAGAGTACAGAACAGTTTCGGCCCGAATTATCGCAAGAGATCCGGACACACTTTATTCAGCAATAACAATCAACAAAGGTGCAAAACACGGAATAAAAAAAGGCATGTGCGTTATTGCAATTCAAAACGGAAGCACCGGTGTAGTCGGAAAAATTGTTACGGTCGGTTACTTAACAAGCATGATAATGCCGGTTTACGACAGACACTGCAACATTTCTGCCCGTATTCAGAATACACGCGATTCAGGACTCATTTCGGGAAACGGAACACAGGAATCTTTTCTTAAACTGCGATACATAAGAAAACGCTATATCGAAGAACTGAGCATAGGTGATCTTGTTATGACCAGCGGTGAAAATGACAACTATGTCAGGGAAATTCCTATAGGACGTATTTCAAAAATAACGGACATCGAATATGATACGTCGCTGGATATAGAAGTAGATCCTGTAATTGATTTTTCACGTCTCGAAAATGTTATTGCAATTGATCTTGATGAAGAAAACCAGATGAAAGAACCCGTAGAGGAGAAAGCAGGAAATGATTAGAAAATTTGCAGCTTCATCACTTCTCCTTTTCTGTGTCTCAATAATCGAAGCAACTCTTCTTTCGAACCTAACATTTCTTCCGGCAATTCCGGATTTTTCCCTGTTATGCGTACTCTGTCTTTCGCTGCACAACGGACGTCTTTTCGGAGAAACCTCAGGCTTTGTGTCCGGGCTCTTTCTTGAT
>JAGABO010000135.1 GCA_017614655.1 Treponema sp.
AAGAACTTTAAAGAAATCCTCTTTTGGCATATCAGGAATTTCTGACTGCTTTAAACAGTCGCTTCCGCAGTGCAGGCAGCTTAAATTACACCTGAGCGTACACTCCCAGAAAAGATAGTTGAGTTCGTGCTTTTTAGTTACAGCTTTTCTGTAACGGCGGAAGATAAAGTGTTTGAATGCTGATGAAAGACTCATTTTAACGACTCTGATGATTCAAGTGAAATGTTGTTATTCTGCATCTTATAATTAACATCTTCATAATAATCGTTTTGAGTTACTCCTGTACGGTGTGCCTCTGTGAACTGTACTTTAACTGTTTTATCGGAATAAGAGCCGTTTTCTGCGCCGTCAACATCCTCTAAAATAAGTTCAACAAGCTTTTCTTCTTCAGTATAAGACTTCCATTCAAGCTTATATTTACCGTTTTCATCAGTACTTTCAGTAACCGTATAATAGTGCGAAGGATCCGGATCATACTCAGAATAATGTGGATTTTTTATTCCAACTTTTATGCCTTTTACAGGTGCAGCATTTTCTCCAGTTACAGTGCCTTCAAGTACAAAAATATTTGCAGGCATACCGTACTCAGGATAATAAATCTGCTCTTCTTCCTTGTCGTCGCTACCACCGCATGCAACCAGTATTGAACTGAGTCCAAGTACCTTTAAGAGTGTTTTTACAATTTTGCCGAAACCTCTTTTGATTTTCTTGGCCATAATTTACCTCATTATTTTAGTTTACCAGTTTATGTTAAAGTTCTTCAGTCTCTTTCGGGTTTAATGAATAATCTGCTTTTTTTCCGTATAAGTGAACGCCGTCCTTTGTGCCCATGTCTATATCAGTATACATTATCGGGTCAAAGTTATTTTCAAAAGCACCGTTTGCTTCCCCGTCAACATCCTTTACTTCAAGATGAAAATGATATGAAACATCCGGGTCCATAGGCTCGCCATGTTCATACCATACAAGTTTGTAATGACCATCTGCATCTGTTATTGCGCGTAAAAAAGGAACGGTGTCATTTTCTTCAATCAGTTCACCTTCAACTACGTCTGCAATACCGGCAGCAACAGCAGGTGGATCTACTTCGACAGACAAATCCTTTATTGCATGACCCTCTGCATCTGTTACAGTTCCTTCGATTGTAACAAGTCTGTCTTCTGCAGTTACAGGCGGCATACCGTACATAACAATACCTTCTTCCGAGCAGCCGCATACAGTCAGCAATGAACTGATTCCCAGTACCTTAAGAAGTCCTGAAAGTACCTTAGCGAAGCCTTTCTTGATTTTTTTTGCCATAATTTACCTCATTATTTTAGTTTACCAGTTTATGTTAAAGTTCTTCAGTCTCTTTCGGGCTTAACGAATAATCTGCATTGTTTTTTGTATAGCTTGTCGTATCGCCATTGTTTTTTATGTCAAAATCCTCAAAGTACAAGGGTATAAATTGATTATTAAACAAACCGTTTTCGTCTCCGTCTTCATCTGATATTTCGAGGGTAAAACGGTCTCCATATTTATAACCTCTTTTCCAGCAGAGTTTATACTTTCCGTCTGCGTCAGTTTCATCATAAACAAAATAATATGTACGGTCATTATATGTATCCGTCCACTGACCTCTGGTGCCGTCTTTAACTTCTGTTTCTTCCGTAATGTCGTCCATTACCGTTAAGTTTATTCCCTTTATGGGGTTACCGGCTTTGTCCGTTATTGTTCCTTCCAGTGTAAATTCCTGATAGTCTGTATATTGATTCGGCGGCATGCCGTACACGTCAATCTGATCAATGCCTCCGTTACCACATGCCGTAATTATTGAAGTAATTCCCAGTACCTTTAAAAGTGTTTTTACAATTTTGCCGAAGCCCTGCTTAATTTTCTTTGCCATAATATGCCCCTTTAAATTGATTTAAAACCCTCAGCGATGTTACACCCCATGTACAGTTTTGCCGTACAAGTTATTTATAACACTATTTTATAATAGCACTTAAATTTTACCTGTCAAGTATATATTCAGTTTAAAAATATTGAAAAATATCTGTTTTGTGCTATAGTTTTTATCCGGAGGAAAACAGAATGGCTGTAAAAAAAGATACATCTTCAGAAAAAAACAATGAGGCAAAAAAGGGTAGAAGTGAGAGCTGGGACAAGATTCTTTCTTTTCTGGAAAGAGGTTTTGCCGCATCAAAAAAAGGACTTAAGAATGCCGGTTCTGCAATAAGTGATTTTGGAGATAAATCTGTTCTTAGAATAGAAAACTCACAAATTAAGGGTAAAATAGAAAAAAACTTTGCAAAACTTGGTGAATATGCATACAACCTGTTTTCTTCAAAAAAAAGCAGTTCTCTTACCGCAAAAGATCAGACCGTAAAAGCTATTATTGCTGATATTGATGCCCTCTATTTACAGGAACTTCAAAATAAAAAATCCATTAAAGCTGTTGATGAAAAAAAATCGTCTAAAAAGAAAACTGAATCTTCAAAAAGAACAGCTTCAGAAAATAAAGTTTCTAAGGGAAGGTCAGAAGCATTAAAGAAGGTGCCGCAGAAGAAAACTGCTTCCAGAAAAACGGCAGCTGTAAAAAAAACAGCTTCAAGGAAAACTTCTTCAAAGAAATAATTTTTTTATAAAAAA
>JAGABO010000015.1 GCA_017614655.1 Treponema sp.
ATTTTCTGGAAGGAGTTAAGGTTTTTAATTTCAGAAATCGGAGTGTGATAAAGTTTTCCGTCTTCCCACACGTTAAGGTTGATGTTTGCATCGCACCTCATGTTTCCTTCTTCAAGGTTACCGTTTGTAACTTTTACATAACGAAGGATTTCCTGAACAGTTTCCATAAAAAGAGCAGCTTCTTCAGGACTCGTCATATCAGGCTTTGTAACGATTTCTATAAGCGGAGTTCCCGAGCGGTTGTAGTCAATGTAAGAATGCGTTCCCTGAAGGTGAAGCGACTTACCTACGTCTTCCTCAAGGTGAATGCGTTCTACACGTACGCGGCGGTACTTTCCGTTTTCGATGATGCAGTCGTCTCCCTTAAAATTTTTAGTGCGGCACTTTTCTCCGCCGAGCTGCTGGTCTTTCGGAAGCTTGTGCATCGGAAGGTCAACGTGTCCGTCGGTACAGAGCGGAATGTCGTACTGCGTAATCTGATATCCTTTTGTAAGGTCAGGATAAAAATAATGCTTGCGGTCAAATTTTGTAAAGCGTGCGATGTTGCAGTTAAGTGCGTGTCCTGCAACAGCCCCGAGTTCGACATAACCTTTGGAAATGCGAGGCATTGCTCCCGGAAGTCCCAGACATACCGGACATACGCGGGTATTGGGCATTCCTCCGTAGCGGTTTTCGCAGGCACAGAAAGCCTTGGTTTTTGTCAAAAGCTGGGTGTGGATTTCGCATCCGATTACGATTTCATATCTGTCAATTGCCATTTTCTTATCCTTAAAAAATTGTGCGCACATTGTATCAGATTTTAACGGGAAGTAAAAGTATTTGAGTGATTTAACATTCAGCTGGTTCATGAGGCGGCACGTCCGAAAGATTCCCGGATTTATGGATTTTCATGAAAAAGTGTGCTATACTTTTTGATATTATGAAAAAGATTCTTGTTGCTTCGACAAACCCTCAGGTTATTAACACCGTTAAACTCGGCTGCAAAAAGTATTCACTATATTTTGATGCAGATTTCTACACAGACACAGATGTAGCATTAGGTTCAATTGACTATGAACTTCCGGAAATTAAGGTCGTTGACTTTACTTCAAAAGAAATCGACTGTCACCGCATGATTGCAACAATCGACTCCGACCCGTGGCTTCATAACGGCGGAATCATTGCAGTTGCTTCCAACGCAGCCCAGGTACAGGAAATCGAAGACAGAAAAGACCCGAACATCCTCATTGTTCAGACACTCAGCAATTTTAAGGAAAACTTTACATGGCTTCTGCGCATTCTCTGGCGCAACCAGCACTTTCTGTTTAACAGAGGCATGCAGGAAAACTTCGGCGGAAAAGAAACCGGTTCCTTCATCTGCGGAAACGACCCCATGGAATTCAGGCTTTACACAAGATTCCTTGTCGGCTATATGTACAGTTCAAACCGCATAAGCAACGACGATCTTTATTCACTTCAGACCGTTTTAATGGAACTTCTTACAAACGCCCTTGAACACGGAAACTGCGGAATCACCTACGACGAAAAAACAAAGTGGCTGGAAAAAGGCGGAAACATTCTTTCTCTTATCGCAGAAAAATGCAAAAAGCCCGAAATTGCCGCAAGACGAATCCGCATTGCCTATGCCATCGGTCAGACAAAATCAAAGTTCGTCATCCGTGATGAAGGAGCCGGCTTTGACTGGAAAAAACAGCTTGAATCAGATTTTTCGGACGGAACTCACGGCCGCGGAATGAAGCTTTCGGAAAGTCTTGTATCTTCCCTTACCTACAACGAAAAAGGAAACGAAGTATCATTTATAATCAACAACCTTAAGGACGTTGCAAATACAATTCCAAGCATCATGCAGTCTTTTGCAAGCATTAAATTTGCAGACAGGCAGATTGTATTCCGCGAAAATGACATAAGCAATGACCTCTACTTTATTGTAAGCGGCCGCTACGCAATTTATGCAAACAAGAAGCTTGTTTCTGTTCTTTCTCCAAACGACATGTTCATCGGAGAAATGGCATTCCTTTTGAACGACAGACGCTCTGCAACAGTTGTGTCCATTGGAGAAGGTCAGCTTATTAAGGTACCGAAGGTTTCCTTCCTTAATCTTATAAGGCGAAATCCGCATTACGGAATCTTCCTTTCAAAACTGCTTGCACAGAGAGTTCTGAATTCAACCCAGAAAATTCTTTCCATTACATCTCAGCTCGAAGACTTAAAGAAGAGAATTTCCGTGCCGTCTGAACTTCAGAACTTCGACCTGTAACCTGTAACCTGTAACACAGCTTACGCACGAAAAACGCGTGAAGGTATTAAACAGGCTGTAAAAGTATTCCTAACTGCGCCTGCCGCATAAGCGGCAGAAACAGATGGTTTCCATGCGCAGTTAGGCATGCAGCAGCATTATTGCAGCGGTTTTACAGACTGTTTTAATGCCTGGAAGCGTTCTTTGTGCGTAAGCCGCTTTATCTTTATTTACAAGAGACAAGATTTCTAAAGAAGTGTATACTATGCGGATAATATCTTCTTAATTTAATGCGGAATTTATAAAGATGATTCAGAATACACTTTCAAAAAATAAAAGACTTTTCGGCCCGGCAGTTTTCTATAAAAGCGCACTTGCCATTGCAGTACCTGTTATGCTTCAGCAGCTCATACAGAGCATGGTTTCCCTTATCGACAACTTTATGGTTTCAGGTCTGGGAGATATTTCCATGTCCGGTGTTAATGTTGCAGGACAGGTTCTCTTTGTGTTCATGATTTACGTGAATACAATCTGTATGGCAGGCGGAATTTTCTTAACCCAGTTTTTCGGTGCAAAAGACAGGGAAGGTATGAAGCAGGCCTTTCTTTTTAAACTGATTATGGGTTTTGCAGCCTTTGTTCCTTACATTTTTATATGCCTTATTTTTCCGCGCGAAACCCTTTCCCTGATGCTTAAAGGTAATTTACAGGCAGACCTTATTCTTGATGAAGGGGTCAGATATATACGGATAATGTTTTTTATGGGACTTCCCATGACTGTATCCATGTGCATAGCAAGTTCACTGCGCGATATGGGACAGACAAAGGTTCCGCTTATAATCACAATAATCGCAACCCTTACAAACACCATGTTCAACTGGCTTCTGATTTACGGAAACCTTCATTTTCCGAAGCTTGGGGTAGAAGGAGCTGCCATTGCAACTGTGATTGCAAGATGCCTTGAATTCATTATTTTTATCGCCGTATACATAAAAACAAAACCGGAGTTCATCGTTAAATTAAGTGAACTGTTAAAAATTGACGGAAAGCTTTTCTGGCGCATACTCAAAAAAGGTTCACTTGTTCTTTTCTGCGAAATGGTATGGGTAATTTCTGAAACAATTACAACCGCACTTTACAACGGAAGAGGCGGTGCAGACGTAGTTTCCGGAATGGCTGCAAGTTTTTCGGTAGCAAATCTGTTCTTTGTAGCTTTCGGCGGCATCTATTCAGCAACGGGAGTTGTAATGGGCAAAACTTTAGGCGAAGGAAAACTCGAAAAAGCCCGCGAACAGAAAACCTGGATACTTTCGGGCTCTCTTGTCTTCGGCTTCCTTATGCTTCTGTTTGGTCTTGCAACCACGCTCATCATTCCGCTTGTATATGGAAGATTAAGCGACAGTGCACTTTACATCTGCCGCAGAATGGTAGTCCTTCTTTCCTTCTTTATGCCGGTCTGGGTCTATCTGAATTCACAGCAGGCAGTTGCCAGAGCAGGCGGGGACGCAGAAATGGGCGCCTACACGGATGCAATGATTACGATTTTTGTGATGATTCCGATGCTTTTTCTTATTGCACGTTTTACCAATGCAGGGCCAGTCCTGATGTTCCTTGCAGTAAAGCTTTTGGACTTTGTAAAAATAACGATTTTCCACTTCTGGCTTAAAAAAGAACGTTGGCTAAAAAACCTCACGGTCAAAAGCAATACGTAAGCATATTACTTGTTACGGATGAAAAAAACTCTTCCAGGCATTAAAACAGATTTTGAAACCGCTGCAATATTGCTGCTGTATGCCTGACTCCGCATGGAAACCATATAAATATGGCGCTTTCGCACCATGCGCAGTCAGGAATGCTTTCAAAACCTGTTTAATACCTTCGCGAGTTTTTTCATCCGTAACAACGGCTCAATTTATCATAACAAAGGCTCAATTTATCATAGACTATTGACA
>JAGABO010000136.1 GCA_017614655.1 Treponema sp.
CTCGGTGACAACATTTTTTACGGTCAGGGCTTTACGGATAATCTTAGTCATGCAGTTAGCCGTCTTCAGAAAAAAGAGGGTGCTACAATTTTCGGTTACTATGTAAAAGATCCGCGTTCCTACGGTGTTGTTGAATTTGACTCTGAATGGAAGGTTCTCGGTATCGAAGAAAAGCCTTCAAATCCTAAATCAAATTATGCAGTTCCGGGTCTTTATTTTTATGATAATGATGTAATTGAAATTGCAGAAAACGTTAAACCTTCTGCCCGCGGAGAAATAGAAATTACTTCGGTAAACAATGAATACCTTAAGAGGGGAAAACTTTCTGTTGAACTTCTCGGTCGCGGACTTGCCTGGCTTGATACGGGAACTTATGAAGGTCTTCAGGAAGCGGGAAACTACGTTGCAACCATTCAGAAAAGGCAGGGAATGTATGTCGCCTGTCTTGAAGAAATTGCATTCAGGAATAAGTGGATTACCCGCGAAGACCTTCTGTCCCTTTCTTCACAATACAAAACAGATTACGGTGAATACCTGAAGTTTGCAGCAGAGAATTTCTAAGATGAAGGTAAATGATTTTTTTATTCCGGGCCTGCTGGAAATTCTTCCCGACTTTCATTCAGACTTCCGCGGTGTTTTTTTTGAAAGCTACAGGAAGGATTTTTTTGAAGAACTCGGCATAAAAAAAGATTTTGTTCAGGATAATCAGTCACTTTCAAAAAAGAATGTTCTGCGCGGGCTTCATTTTCAGAAGTCATCTGTTCAGGCAAAACTTGTGCGTGCAGTTTCGGGAAGAATTCTTGATGTTGCAGTTGACTTAAGGTGCGGCTCTTCTTCTTTTGGAAAACATGTTTCTGTTGTTCTTGATTCAGAAAAGGGAAACATGCTTTACATTCCGGAAGGTTTTGCGCATGGATTTCTTGCCTTAACTGACAACTGCATTCAGTTATATAAGTGTACGGATTTTTACCGGCCGGGAAGTGAAGGCGGCCTTTTATGGAAGGATCCGAAGCTTTCCATTAGCTGGAGTGAATGGGGAAATCCTGATGATTTTATTCTGAGCGAAAAAGACAAGGTTCATCCGCTTTTTGATGAACACAAAAAATATTTTGATAAAGACGGAAAATGGATTCAGCCTCTTGAATCATAAAAATTAACGGGAGATAAAAATGAGAAAACTTAAAAATATACTTGTTACAGGCGGTGCAGGATTTATCGGTTCTAATTTTATTAACTATCTTTTTGGACTGAGTGCAACCGGTTCAAAGGAATTTATGGATTCAGGCTTTGAAGGAAAACTTGTAAACGTAGACTGTTTAACCTATGCCGGAAATCCCGAAAATCTTTCCATGGTAGAAGAAAAGTTCGGTTCGGGAGTTCCCGAAAGTGAGCGCCGCTATTTCTTCGAAAAAGTTGACATCTGTGACCGCGCTCAGATTGAACGCATCTTTAAGCAGTACGACATAGATACGGTAATTCATTTTGCAGCAGAAAGTCATGTAGACCGTTCGATTCTTGGACCGGAAGCATTCATTAAAACAAATGTAATGGGAACCTTTACGCTTCTTGATGCAGCCAGAAATTACTGGAAAGTTTCCCTGGACAATCAGCGTGATGATGTTCTTTTTCATCATATTTCTACAGATGAAGTTTACGGCTCTCTCGGAGAAATCGGCTATTTTACAGAGACAACTCCCTATGATCCGCGCTCACCGTATTCATCCAGCAAGGCTTCTTCCGATCATATTGTCATGGCTTATTTTCATACCTACGGACTTCCGGTAACTCTTTCTAACTGCACGAACAATTACGGACCGTATCAGTTTCCGGAAAAGCTTCTTCCCCTTATGATTTCGAACATCCGCGACGGAAAAAATCTTCCGGTTTACGGAGAAGGGAAAAACATCCGCGACTGGATTTATGTAGAAGACCACAACCGTGCTGTCTGGCAGATTGTTAATTCAGGAAAGACCGGAGAAAAATACAACATCGGCGGCGAAAACGAATGGCAGAATATTAAGCTTCTGGATAAGCTCATTGAACTTACTTCTTCAAGGACAGGCCGTACTGCAGAAGACGTAAGGAAGACTATAGTCCATGTAAAGGACAGGCCTGGCCACGATGCCCGTTATGCAATCGACTGTACGAAAATAAAGAACGAACTTGGCTGGGAGAGGAAGATGACTTTTGAACAGGGACTTGAGCTTACCGTAAACTGGTATCTTGAACACAAAGACTGGGTTGACCATATCTTAAGCGGCGAGTACAAGAACTGGATTTCAAGAAATTACGCTTCCCGTTAAAACTTCTGATGAATCAGCCTGAACCAAAAAGCGTCTGGATTTTAGGCGCAGAAGGAATGCTTGCAAAAGAACTCTGCCGTACCCTTACGCAGAATAACATAAGCGTAACCGGAACCGGAAGGGAAGTAAGCGTCACGGATTTTTCAGGATTGAAGGCTTTTGCACGTAACAGAAACATTTTTTTTATCGTAAACTGTGCCGCTTACACTAAAGTTGATGATGCAGAAACTGATGAAGAAACTGCCCGGAACGTAAACTGTCTTGGTGCAGAAAATGCTGCGCGCATGGCTTCTCTTTTATCCGTTCCCCTGATTCATATTTCTACGGATTATGTTTTTGACGGCAGTTCTTCTTCTCCGTTAAGGGAGGAAATGGCGGCTAACCCTCTTAATGTTTACGGAAAAACAAAATATGAAGGAGAAAAAGAAGTTTCTTCCTGTTGTGCTGACTGTTACATTCTTCGAACTTCGTGGCTCTACGGTTTTTACGGAAATAATTTTGTATACAAGATGCTTTCCCTTATGAATAAAAACAAAACTGTGCGTGTTGTAAATGATCAGACAGGATGTCCGACTTCGTGTGCTACGGTTTCAAAAGTTATTCTTAAGATAATTCAAAAGCGTCTTAAAAACGAAAAAGTTTCATGCGGTATTTATCATGTGACAGATTCTGGAAGTGCTACATGGTTTGATTTTGCATGTACGATTTATGAAGAAGGAAAAAAACTCTCCCTTATTAAAAATGATGAATGCAGGATTATTCCCTGCAGTACGGGCGACTTTCCGCAGAAAGCCGTGCGTCCGTTCTATTCTGTTATGGATACAAAAAAAATTCAGGAAAAGTTAAATGTTAGTCTTCCTTACTGGAAAGACTCCTTAAAAGAATTCTTTTGTTCGCCTTTTTTCCGGAAGGAAATGCTTTTCTAAAAATAATTTACAGTAATTTATTTTGTTAAAAATAACGTAAACTGATGTTTTTTAAAGGACAACTTAATAAAATTAAAATAATTCCGGCTGCATCGGATCTTTTTCCGGAAACTCTTTGATCCAGTTAAAGACATTTTCTGTTCCGAACATGATTCCGTTTTTTTGGCATACGTCTTTTATACGCTTCATATGCTTTTGTTCATTTGGGCTTGAAACAATGTAACTGTCTCCAAAGGTATTTATGTAGCGCTGCTTCATGGAAAGTTTTCCGTCCCTGGACGGAAAGTGCTGGTCCAGTTCAGAATAAAAATATTCACGGTTTCCCTGTCTAAGTGTAAGTCCGATTCCAAAACAGATAACGGCTTTTACTTTTGCACGTATACAGTAATCCATTATGCCGTCAATATTTTCTTCTGTATCATTGATAAATGGAAGTAGCGGAGAAAACCACACTACAGAAGGAATACCTGCCTCCTTTAATGCACAGAGAACTTCAAAACGACGGCGGGTAGTGCAGACTCCCGGTTCAATAATCCGGCAGAGATCTTCATCTGACGTAGTAAGGGTCATCTGAACAACAGCTTTTGTCTTACGGTTAATTCGTTCAAGAAGCTCAATGTCCCGGAGTACAAGGTCTGATTTTGTAATGACTGAAGCTCCAAAATTATGCCGGTCGATTACTTCAAGACAGCGGCGCGTAAGGCACAGTTTTTTTTCTGCAGGAATATAGGGGTCACACATTGAACCTGTTCCAATCATGCATCTTTTACGTTTTTTACGAAGGGCTTCTTCCAGCAGTTGTGGCGCATTCTGTTTTACTTCGATGTCTTCAAAAGCGTGCGTAAACTGATAGCAGCTGCTTCTTGAATCGCAGTAGATGCAGCCATGTGAACAACCCCTGTAAATGTTGATTCCGTAAGCTCCCAGAATTGTTTTTGCGTTTACAAAGTGCATAGAGTTTAACTACTTTTTAAGAATAAAACCGCCGTAAGTTGCCATAAAACCGATGCGGTCGCTTACATCTAGCGTCTTAAAAATATAGCGCATTCTGTTTTTTACGGTTCCTTCCGTTACTCCGTATTGGGCTGCAATTACAGAGTACTTTGTTTCTTTTAGAATCAGTTCAATCCATTCCTTGTCGCGGTCAGAAAGTTCAGGATAAAGGGTTAAATCAAGAAATTTTTCTATCGGCGATTTTCCCTGATTTCGAAGATAAAGATAATAGAACAAAAGTATCAGAAAAATAACAAAAGAAAATTCAGCGAGCATAAAAAATGATTCAATAAAACTTTCAAGCCCGAATCTTAACTGGAATGCAAAAACCGTAAAAAAGAAAATGACGGCTGCAAGTACCTTATAAAATCTTTTTTTTCTTAAATATCCGCGTGAAAACAGAATTGCGCAGGTAAGTATATACATCATAAAACTTAGTGCATTCTGATTAAACGGATAAGTTATGAGAATTTCTACTGCATATATGAAGGTGACGGTTGCAAGAAATTCAATTTTTACAGGAAATATAATGGAAATAAAAACAAACACGAGTGCAAAAATGTTTACATAGAACCTGTAATCGCCGGTTGTATATTTTTCCGATATAAATCCGTAAACCGTAACGGCTGTAATAAGAAAAGCTGCAGCAACGGAAATACAGCGGTAAATAGTCTGCATGTATTTAGAAAAAAGTGAAACAAAACGCATGACTTATTATAGCAAATTCATATTACCTTGGTAATATACGGGCCTTTTTAAGGGGTTTTATAATAAAAAGAAGTTGCAAATGAAAAAAAATATTGCGAAAATTATACTAACCCAATTTAAGGAGTGTATATGTTTATAAAAAGATTACTTCTGGAAATGTCTGCATTCTTTGCAGCTGTAGTTTTTTCCTGTCTGCTTGTTTCCTGTTCTGCAGGTGATGATTATTATGGATTTCCCGGTGCTGGATATTTCGGCAGCTGGGAGCCTGATTTAGAAACAGATTATTTTTCCGGTGATAAATTTGATACCATAATCGACAATCCGTTCGTTTTAACTTCAGAAGAAAATGTTTCTACTTTTTCTCTTGATGCTGACAGTGCCTCTTATTCTTATATGCGTAAATCAATTAATACAGGTTTTCTTCCTGATGAAAGTTCTGTCCGTATTGAAGAATATCTGAATTATTTTACCTATGACTATGAAGATCCTAAGGGGAATGAAACTGTTGCACTTAACAGTGAAGTTTCTTCATGTCCCTGGAATGATGAACATTATCTTGTGCGTCTTGGAATAAAAGGAAAATCAATTGAAGCGGAGAATGTTCCGCTCAATAATTATGTTTTTCTGATTGATGTTTCCGGTTCAATGAACGGTTCAGACAGACTTCCCCTTTTAAAAAAGTGTCTTATTAAAATGCTTGACAGTATGAATCCGAATGACCGTGTTTCGATCGTTACGTATTCAGGACATGAGGAACTTCTTCTTGAATCAACTCTTGTAGAAAACAAGAACCTTATAAAGTCAAAAATAAACAGTCTTACTGCAAACGGGGCTACAAACGGAGCCAGGGCAATTAATATGGCTTATCGAGAAGCACTTGATAATTACATCGAAGGCGGTAACAACAGAATCATCATGGGAACTGACGGTGATTTTAATGTAGGAATCACAAGTACGGATGCTCTTCTTGAACTTGTAGAAAATTATGCACGTCAGGAAAAAAGTGTTTATCTTACTGTCTGCGGTTTTGGTTATGGAAATCTTAATGATGCGATGATGGAAAAAGTTTCTAATTCAGGAAACGGAACATACGTCTATGTTGATTCAGAAAATGAAATGAATAAAGTTTTCGTAGAAGAATCTTCCCGTTTTATAACAGTTGCAAATGACTGTAAGGCTCAGATAACATTTAATAAGGACCTTGTTTATATGTACCGCCTTATCGGTTATGAAAACCGTGTTTTAGCTAACGAAGATTTTGAAAACGATAAAACGGATGCTGCAGAAATTGGAGCAGGGCAGACGGTAACGGCACTTTACGAAATTGTTCCCTGTGAAAACTGCTCATACGATCCTGAATCAAAAGAATTTGCAGAATCTCTTTTTACTTTTGATTTCAGATATAAAGAAAAATTAAATGAAGAAAGTAAGCTTTTGTCCTGTACGCAGAATAAGTTTTCAGAAACCTGTTCGGAAAATATGCGCTTTGCACAGGCTGTAGCTGCATTCGGTATGGTTTTAAGAAAGTCTGAATATAAAGGTTCCTGTAGTCTTAATCTGGTAACGGAGCTTCTTGGAAACGGTTTTACCTTTGACCCCAGCGGAAGAAGATGTGAATTTTCCGAACTTGTTTCCAGGGCATTTTCATGTAACTGAATGTAACAGTTAAAAAAAATAATAACGCCTGTAACTTTTCAAAAATGTTTTTAATGAATAGTTACAGGCGTTTTTTTTATTTAAATAAATTCTTTTCCCTGCGGATCTTCGCCGTATTTATCTATAACACCGTCAAAAAGAAAAATCTCGATGGCGTCAAAAAACGGTAAATCCTTGTAGGTGACGCTGTAAGAAATATCTCCAAGTTCTTCCGGAAGCGAAAGACCTATATAAGATTTCCTGCTTACATCAACCTTGTTTGAATCTGTATCAAAAAATCCCTTAAGGTGAAAAACTCCGAGAGTATCTTTAATTATAAACTTTTCATCTTTTTCTTTAAGAAGATAAACCTTTACGTCAAAATCAGAATACTTTGTGTTGTTAATTATCCTTATCTGATTATAACTGTCTTCCGGACCTTCAACTTTTATTCTGATGCTTTCGGCCGTGAGTACCGAAGCCAGAGATAAAGCGAATAAAACAGAAAGAAGATATTTTTTCATTTAAGGCCTCCCTGGTACGAGTTTTGACGAAAGTCAAAACTCGTTAAAATAGAATCACATTTCGATTCTACAATGTAGCTCCAGGAATTTCTTTCTCGAACTCTTTGTTTCCGTGTGTATAGCGCGGGAGAACTTTTGGAGAAACTGCATCGCCTTCAATCTTTGCAGCAGCCCTTTCTTTCTCGAATGCTTTTACGTGGTCAAGATTCATCTTGTCAGAAAGCTTAATGTTCTTGAACATCTTTCCGGCTTCGATTCCGGCTTCACGTCCGAATACAACTACATCAAGAAG
>JAGABO010000137.1 GCA_017614655.1 Treponema sp.
CGAAGCCGGGCGATGTAATTACGGCGTACGTTTCCCACAAAAAAGGACTCGTTGTTCACACGGCAGACTGCACCACCTTCCTGCGCATACCGGACATCGAAAACCGCCGCGTAGAAGTAAGCTGGGACACAGACCAGAGCCGCAGGGTTCAAAAGCAGATGGAAAAAAGAGAAGCCGACCTCGAAAAGTCAAAGGCTGTTCAAATAGAAAAAACAAGGTTCCGTAAAATAAGATGAAGCAGCCGTTTTTATTCAGCGTAATTGATAAGGCAGTTTTTGATTTCTCGATGATAGAAAAAGGCGACCGTATTCTTGTCGGAGCTTCGGGCGGAAAAGACAGCACGGTTCTTATTGAATACCTTGCGATGCGTAAGCGCCGTAAAGATGCAGATTTTAATTTTACAGCAGTTTTTGTTCAGACTGAATTCAGCGGTGAGTTTCCGGCAGGAATTAAAAAGCGGTTTGATGAACTGGGAATTGATTTCCGCACGATTAAAATTGATGTTCAGGGACGCCTTAAACCCGGAAGAAAAATGAACTGCTACTGGTGTTCAATGCAGAGACGAAAAGAGCTGATTCATTTTGCAATGGAAGAAGGCTACACCAAGCTTGCACTCGGACATCACCTTGATGACATTCTGGAAACTTTCCTCATGAACGCACTTCAGAAGGGTGAACTTATGGCAATGAGGGCACGTCTTCAGTACGAAAAATATCCGCTGGAAATTATACGCCCGCTCTGCTATGCAAACGTAAAAACCATTATTGAATTTGCAGCAGAACGGAATTTTCTGGGCTACACCTGCACCTGTAATTTTCAGGATAACAGTGCCCGTAAAACAGCGCGCCGCCGCCTTGAACTCCTTACAGACGGCTCTGATACGCTAAAAAAGCACCTTATGACGGCCATAAAAAGCCTCCTGTAATAATTTACTATACATAGTTTTACTCTATATATATTCTTATGACTACTATTCTTTATCTTAAAAAAACGCTAGAATGCTGAATGCAGGGTTTCCCTGACAATACATTTTTTAAGGGGTAAGAATAATGCCGTATTCTGAACCAACTGATCTGGCCATAGTAGCCTGTCCCGGGGGCGAAGCATTCGCTAATGAAGTGCTCACCCATCTCCGCCACATGTACAAGCACCGTTTTACATTAAAAAGTGATGTAATTTCCAAGCGTTACGGTCTTGAAAAAGATGCTCTCGTAAAGCAGATTAACCTTTCCAATGACATTCACACAAGTGATCTGTGCGTACGCGGTTCCCTCGACAAATACCGCACTCCAAATTTTAAGGTAAACACAAGATTCACTTACTTTGCAAACGGAGAGTACAAGGCAGAAATCCTTGACTGCATAAGAGGAAAGGATATCTATATCTTCCAGGACGTAGAAAATCATGAACCGATTGCGATGAACGACGGAAAAAACGTAATGAGCCTTTCCGTAAACGATCACGTAATGGGACTTCTTGTTGCAATTGATGCAGTTCGCCAGGCCGGTGCAAGACAGATTACACTTGTTCTTCCCGTTTACCCTTATTCAAGACAGCACAAAAAGAAGAGCCGCGAAGGACTTACAGCTGCTCTTCTCGGACATATTTATGAAAGCATGGAAGTTACCCGCATCATTACGCTTGACCTTCACAGCCGCGAAATCGTAAATGCCTTCAGCCACACACACTGTGACAATCTTCATGCTTCTTACCAGATTATCCGAGAACTTGCAAAAGTTGTTGATCTTACAAAAGAAGACCTTGTTGTAGTTTCTCCGGACACTGGTGCAATTGACCGCAACAAGTTCTACGCAACAGGACTTAAAAAGCCGCTTGCAATGATTTACAAAGAGCGCGACTATTCAATCGTAACTCAGGATGCAAAGAACACTAACATAAAGAGCATCAAGCTTCTTGGTGACGTAAAAGGAAAGGTTGCCTTCCTTGCTGATGACATGCTCGGTACAGGCGGAACCCTTCTTAAAGCCATGAGCTTCCTTCATGAACAGGGCGCTACAAAAGTAATTGCAGCAATCAGCCTTCCGTTCTTTACAGGAAACGCAGTTGAACAGTTTGACGAAGCCTATAAGCAGGGACTTTTTTTCCGCATCATCGGAACAAATGCAGTTTACCACGAAGACCTCTTAAAGCGTGAATGGTACATCAGCACAAATGTTTCTGGACTCTTTGCAAACGTAATCACACGCCTTCATCATAACCAGAGTCTTTCTGACCTGCTCGACAACCGTTCAATCATCGACAAGCTTATTAAAGTAAGTACACCGGAACAGGCATGAACATACTCTGTGCAGACATAGGAACATCTTCCCTCAAGGCTGCAGTTATTAACGAAGAAGGAAACGTTCTCGCTTATGAACGAAAACCTTTCCTTCTTTACCGCACTCTGCATGCTTCGAAAGAATGGCTTCCTTCACTTCAGAATGCAATGGCCACAATCTTTGCAGTAAACCCGTCACTTAAAATTGACGGTATCTGCATAAGCGGAAACGGTCCTTCCCTCGTTGCCCCGGGCGGCGAAACGTATCTCTGGAATGAAGAAACAGACAGAACTGTTTCCTATGCCGGCACTTCGTTCTTTATTCCCAGGCTTCTTTCCCTTAAGAAAAAAAATCCTGAGCTCTGGGAAAAAAGCGAAACTATTTTCTCCGGGCCTGAATACCTTATCTATCTTCTTACACAAAAAAAATGCACGGTTCTTCCTTCCAAAAGATTTTATGATTTTTACTGGACCGATGATGAACTTTACAGTGCAGGATTTAATCAGTATGAATGCAGGAAGCTTCCGGACTTTATTTTTTCCGGAAACCTTGCAGGAACTCTGGACAGAAAATCAGAAAGCTTTTTAAACTTCGAAGCAAACGGAGTAAAAGAAGGGATGCCGGTTTATGCCGGAGCCCCTGATTTTATAAGTGCCCTCATTGGAACTTCTACCCTTTCTAAAGGAAAACTCTGTGACAGAGCAGGTTCTTCCGAGGGAATCAATTTCTGCACCGACGTTAAGATAAACGAAAAAGGACTGCGCACAATGCCTTCCATAATCGACGGTCTCTGGAATGTTTCGGTACTCATTAACGAAAGCGGTTCACGCTTCTACGACTTTAAGCAGAAAGCCGAACGCGAAAACGGAACAGAATATGACTTTCATGAGCTTGTAAAAAACTGTCTCGAAAGCCGGGGCAACAATGCAACCTTTGAACAGGGAAAGCTCATTATGACCGAAGCTGCTGAACTTGTAAAAGATGCAGTTTTCCTTCTAAAAAATGCCGCAGGTTTCCAGGAAACAGAAGTTGTAGTTCCAGACACGATGGTTATAACAGGCGGCCAGAGTGCAAATGATCTCTGGGTTCAGTATAAGGCAGATATTACAGGAATGAAAATTGAAGTTCCTGAATGTGCAGATGCAGAACTCATGGGAGATGCCGTACTCGCATTTAAAGGCGCAGGTCTTTATTCTTCCGTAACAGAAGGCGCAGAAAAAATGTGCCGTATAAGAAAGACGTTTATTCCTCAGGAATAAAAATCAATGAAAATTTACTTGCTTCCTCAAAATGCCAGGACACTCATCTTTGACATAGACGGAACCCTTTACACAAACAGCGACTATGTTCTTGAACAGATTGACGTTCAGATAAGGCATTGGGCATCCTTAAACGGAATGACTTCAGAAGAAGGAAGAAAAAAAATTGCAGACTTCAGAAAGCAGTGGACGCTTGAACACGACGGTAAAAAAATCAGTCTCGGAAACACTTTTACACATTTCGGAATTTCCATCGAAACCAGCATCGAATGGCGGAACAGCCTCATGCATCCGGAAAACTTTCTTAAGCGGGACGAAAAGCTCATAAAGACTCTTTCAAAACTTTCACAAAAGTTTACGATGGTAGCTGTAACTAACAATCCGGTAGAAGCCGCACGAAAAACCCTGGCCGTAATCGGAATAGAAAAGCTTATTCCTCACATAGTGGGACTCGACACCTGCAAAAAATCAAAGCCAGCAATCGAATGTCTAGAAAAAGCTGCGGAACTTTCCGGATGCCGTTTTGAAGAATGCATTTCCATAGGCGACCGTTACGACATTGACCTTGCCCTTCCCCTCGAAAAAGGAATGGGCGGAATTCTTGTAGACGGAGCAGAAGACATTTACAGGCTTCCTGAACTTTTGTGTCTGTAACTATTTATCTGCTGCCCCGGACTTTACGTACTGCGCAAGCTGAACTTCCGCTTTTTTATAATCGGTTATTACGCAGGGACCTGCAATACAGCCGCCTTCACACGACATAACTTCTATAAGGTTCGGGCAGTTTTCCGGCTGGGGAAGTTTTCCTGCATTGATGTTTCCGTACATCGAAAGAGTTTTCATTCCGGTCTTATTAAGTCCGTTGATTTTTGTTTCCCTTAGAATTGATTTATCTTTTAGCCTTAGTTTTACGGCTTCCAGAACACCGCCCGTTTTTGCAAAGTTGCGTCCGCTTGCCGTAGGTATTGCATTTTCTTTTTCTACGGTCATTTTTGAAACATCAATTTCCTTTGCTGCAAGAAACGCATTTATTTCTTCGACAGAGAGAACATAATCAACAAGTTCATCATCAAAGCCCTCGCGCCGCTTTGCAAGACACGGGCCTATAAAAACCGTAATGCAGTCAGGATCGGCTTTCTTTGCAATTTCTGCAGTGTAGTGCATGGGGCTTCTTGTTTTTGAAACACAGTCTTTTAAATCCGGAACATGAATCTGAACTGCACGCACATACGCTGAACAGCAGGACGTCGTCATCATTTTATCTCCGCGCGCCATTCTTTCTTCGAACTCACGGGCTTCATTTTCTGCACAGATGTCTGCTCCGACAGAAACTTCCCAGACCCGGTCAAATCCTAAAAGCTTCAAGGCTGCTTCTATCTGTCCGGGAACTGCCTTGAACTGACTTGCAATTGCGGGTGCATAAAGGGCAACAACCTTTTTCTTTTTTTCCGGATCCGTTTCCATGATGCGCGCAATTACATCAACAAGCTGACTCTTATCCATCATGGCGGCAAAAGGACATTCCCTCATACAGTTACCGCAGAAAATGCATTTATCATAATCAATTTTTTCGTAGCCGTTTTCGTCCTTTGAAATTGCGTTAACCGGACAGGATTCTTCGCAGGGAACAGGAATCTTTATGATTGCATGATACGGACAGTTGTTCATACAGAGTCCACAGTTGATACATTTGGTTGCATCAATGTGAGCATGATGAACAATATGAATCGCTTTCTTAGGACAGTTCATCATACACGGACGCGCGTAACATCCCTGACACGCATTCGTTACCATATAATGAGTACGCACGCAGGAGTTGCACGCATCACGGAGAACCGTAAGCATAGGCCATGTAGGCTTTTCCCTTTCGAGTGCCTTCTTTGCGTAACCTGCAAGCGGAACGTCTTCGTCAATGTTTTCTACGGAAAAACCCATTCGCGCAAGAACCCTCATCCTTAAAAGTTCGCGGTCGTGGTAAATGCAGCACCGCATGGGCTTTCTGTCTTTAGGCGCCATCTCTTTGGGAATATAATGCACACCCTCTTCGAGCCGTCCTTCCAGCTGAAGTTTTGCAATTCAGATGAGTATTTCTGTCTTAATGTTTGACGTATTGTTATTGATGTTTAACATGGTCCGTCCCTTCTGCAGTTTTCCATCCTATTATACCTGATTTATCGGCAAGTTAAAAGCAACCAGTGCGAAAAGAAGCGCGAAGAAAAAAAACAGATTGTGAAAACACTCATTTTCCCGCATGCCACGAAAGTGGCATAAATAAATAGTTTCAATGCGGGAAAATGCGTGTAGCGACGATATCGAGCGGTTTCACAGGCTGATTTTTTTCTGGGAGCTTCTTTTCGCACTGGTTTTCTATTTACGGATACGAAGACCAAGGCTGCTGCCCTGAATCGGAGTATACGGAGAAGGAACGAGACTTTTTCCGTTAAGAATCATCTGGGTAGAAGAGCCGCCGTCTGCCTGCATTGCATCCGTACAGCCGAGTCTTAAAAAAATCTCCGCACATTCCTGATAGCTTAAGCCGGAACTCTCTCGCGGAAATTCGCCTTCTACTGCAAGTATGTACATAAAACGCCTTTCTGAATCAAGGCCCACTGCCATCCGGGAATCATGAGTTGCAGCGGCAAAATCCTGTTTAACTCCGTCTTTTAATATTACAAAAAAACCGCCCAGAGCCGAAGAATAATTTTTAATTTCTGAATCCGTCTGACTTGCAAAAATTCTTACATCATAAAATGTATTTTCTTCTGCATCTTTTTTTTCGTTAAAAGCAAGTGCACAGTATTTTTTTTCGGGAGAAGAAAGAAGCTTTCCGTTTACTTTATGAAGCCCTATGATTTTTTTTGTTGAACAATAAAACGACTTAAAATGAAAAAAATTCGGTTCGTTTTCGAACGGACTAAAATTTATGGCAAGATCAAGCTTCTGTTTTTCTGCAAGTTTTTTAGTCCGCATGCTTTTATAATACGAATCACATTCCATATCATCAGAATCAGGAAAAAAAACAAATTCAATAAGCGGAGATTTTAAATCAATCTTTACAATATGATAGCGCACCGGAAAACTTCTGTTGGAAAAATGAAACTGTTTAAGACACTCCTTTCCTTCTTTAACATCAGTAAAAACAAATTCTTCGGGAAAATAACTTTCTTCATGAACATCAATCTGCGGCTCAAACGCAAAACGTCCGATTGACGCACACGATGTAAAAAGCAGCAGAAGCACTGCACAGAAAGCAAACTTTTTCATGTCTACATGATACACTTAATATTCATTCTTATAAAGACTGCTATAGACTTTATAAAAATGAAGGTTTAGAATTAAAGAATGAAAATGACACTGCTTGGAACGGGAACCAGTCATGGTGTTCCTGTTATCGGCTGTTCCTGTAAAACCTGCACAAGCAAAGATCCCCGCGACAACCGGTACCGCACAAGCGCCTTTATAGAACCATATAATTTCTTAATAGACACAGGCCCGGAGTTCAGGCTACAGGCCCTTCGGAAAGGAATAACATCAATAAGCGCTGCATTTATTACACATTCTCATGCAGATCATTTAAACGGACTCGACGATTTAAGAACCTTCAGTCATTCAAATGCACCGGGTTCAGCATCAGCAGAAACAGAAGGAGACGGTCTTCCGGTTTATGCAGACAAAAAAACAATCAGCGATATAAAACGACGCTTCGACTACGCATTTACTCCGCCAAAAGAAGGAGGCGGAAAACCAAAACTCAAGCTTATCGAAGCAGAACAGTTTTTTAAAGATCGGCCTCTCATAAAAGATAAGCTTTCCATTCTGCCCGTTCCGCTTCTTCACGGAACTTTAACGACAACAGGCTGGCTTTTTACACAGACAGAAAACGGCATAAAAAAAAGTATTGCTTATCTTACGGACTGCAATGATATACCGGAACAGTCCCTGGCTCTTATAAAAGAAAACGCCGGCGTTCTGGTTCATCTTGTAATAGACGGTCTTCGTAAGGAAAAACATTCAACACATTTTTCTTTTGAAGAAGCCCTCTGTTTTGCAGATAAACTCTGTCCGCTTCATACCTGGATAACACATATAACTCACAACATGACGCATCTTCAGATAAAAGAATTTCTTGAAGAAAAACTGTGTGCTTATAAAAATCTTACGGAAGCTGTACAAAACGGCGGAAGTGTTTTGCCAGCCTTTGACGGTCTTGAACTGGAGGTTTAAAATGAAAAGAGATCAGCTTATTGAAATTTTTAAAGATACGATGAATCAATGCGAAACAGAAATCTCACTTATTCTTGAAGCAAAAAAATCTGTAGAAAATCAGATTCTCTATTATGACGAAGATGAAGTTTTTATTCCCTTTACTGCACCAAAACAGTTTTCGGAAGAAGCACTTGTTGTCGTTTCTAAAAAACGCAGTTTTGAAGCCGCTTCCTTCTATAAAAAAGGAAGGGTCAACATGGCAGTGCTTAATTTTGCTTCTTCAACAAATCCGGGCGGCGGAGTTATAAACGGTTCTTCTGCTCAGGAAGAATGTCTTTGCAGAACTTCGACTTTGTACAAATCCCTTTCTTCAAAAGAAGCAGTCGGACTTTTCTATGAACCTCACAGAGCAGAACTGGACGGCTTTTACAATGATGACATTATCTACACACCCCAGGTTGCAGTTTTTAAAACTGACGAGGAGCTTCCAAAAAATCTTCCGCTTAAGGACCGATTTTTCGTAAACGTAATCACCTGTGCAGCTCCGAACCTTTCCCGGATAAAAGAGGCAGGACTTCCGTGCAGCGAAGAACACCTGCGGGAAGTTTTTAAAAAGCGCATGAAACGTATTCTTGATGTAGCCCTCGCAAATGCAAACGACACGCTTATTCTCGGCGCTTTCGGCTGCGGTGCTTTCGGAAATGATGCCCGCCTTGTAGCTGAATGCTGGAAGGAAGTTTTAAAGGATTATCTTCACGCTTTTAAGATTATTGAATTTGCAGTTTTCTGTA
>JAGABO010000138.1 GCA_017614655.1 Treponema sp.
CCTTCAAAATCTTCAAACAATGCCATAATTGTATTCCTCCTAATTACTCTTTACGTGGGTCGATGAATTTTACAACGCCCTGGTCTTCTGTTATGCGGCCATAGTGTGTGCGAGCACCTTCAATAGCTTCAGCAGCTGGTTTTCCAGCCTTGAGTGCATCCATGAGCTTACCGAAGTTAATGCAGTTGTAACCGATAATCTGGTTGTCCTTGTCAACTGCACAGGTTTCTACGTAACCTTCTGTCATTTCGAGATAGCGTGGACCTGTCTTGCGTGTTGCGAACATTGTTCCAACCTGAGAGCGGAGGTTCTTTCCGAGGTCTTCGAGAGAAGCACCAACTTTAAGTCCGTTCTTTGAATATGCTGATTGAGTACGTCCGTAAACAATCTGCATAAAGAGTTCACGCATAGCTGTGTTGATTGCATCGCATACAAGGTCAGTATTGAGTGCTTCGAGAAGAGTTTTTCCGATAAGAATTTCTGAAGCCATTGCAGCTGAGTGAGTCATACCGGAACATCCGATTGTTTCAACAAGAGCTTCTTCGATGATTCCGTCTTTTACGTTAAGGGAAAGTTTGCATGCACCCTGTTGTGGAGCACACCAGCCGATACCGTGTGTGAATCCAGATACATCTTCGATTTTCTTAACCTGAACCCATTCGCCTTCTTCAGGAATCGGGGCCGGTCCATGATATGCGCCTTTAGCTAAAGGACACATATGTTCTACTTCTGCAGTGTAGATCATTTATTTACCTCTAAAACTGATAAAATTTGTGTCAGTATATCCTTAATTTTTCTTTATTGCAACAAGCGTAAGGTCATCATACTGGGCATCTTCCTTTACGCCCTTGTAGTAAACGTAATCTTCTTCGCCTTCCACATCTTCCTTATCCTGAGCAAACTGGAAGTATTCCTTAAAGTGTTCATGAAGGAAGGTGTCGATTTTTCTGTCTACTTTAACCCTGTCTGTTTCCTTAGGAGTCTCTGCCTTGTACAGACGGAAGACTTTTTCTACGGAAACAAGAGCTGTGATTGCGTCTTCTGCCGAAAGGCTGCAGTTAGAAAAATCAAAATGAAGTTCATCCTTTTCGCCTTCCCTTATGAGCGTGTATTTTTCTTTTTTATAAACGCTTTCGATTATTTCAGTAACGCGCTCCGGTCCAAGTTCTTCAGAAGGCCGTTCTGCCGAATTGTCTGAATCAGAGTGAACGGTATATCTTTTTGCTTCTTCGATACCGTCAGTGTAAAGGAAGAGAATGTCGTCCTTTCTGAGTTTTAAAAGCGATACCTTATAACCGCCTTTCATATCAACTAAATCAGTAGAGAACATTCCTGCTGCCGGAGTGCTGAACAGTTCTACAGTTTTCTTTTTCTTTTCAACTCCGTCATAAAGCTGAACGGCATTGTCACCTGCATTACAGAACCAGCATTCACCGCTTTCCGTATTAAGGATACAGAGCGTAAAGGCAGCAAACCTTCCCTTAAATCCGCGGCTTTCCAGAAGGTCATTGATTCGTCCTACAACCGGACCAAGATTAGTTCCCTGTTCAGGATTTTTCATGTCCCAGTGAGAGAAGTAATTTAAGAAGAGGGTTGCAACTTCGACCATGATAAGGGCAGCCGGAACTCCGTGTCCCGAAACGTCACACTTGATTACGGCAAAGTGTTTTGAATCAATCTGCTTGTAGTCAAAGTAGTCTCCGGAAAGATCATCTGCACCTGCATAATAGCTGAAGAAGTCTGCGCCGTTTGTATTAAGGCGACCTGTTGTAAGGGCATGTCCGTTAGCTCCTGTTTCAAGCGGCAGGAACTTAGCCTGAACTTCCTTACCGAAAGTAAGACTCTTAGATTGAACCGCAGCTTCTACAAGATCACGGGTCATTTCGTTTACCGTGTCGCCGAGCATTTCGATTTCGTCTTTTGAATTAATGCTGATTGTTTTTCCGTCGAGGGTTTCCTTATCTTTGGTATCGCGGATCATTGCAACATGAGAAACCAGCTTGTTAATCGGCTTTACGATTCTCACGGAAATCCTGTAGGTACTTATAAATGCAATTATGATGGCAGCAAGTGTAATGAGAAGACCAGTCTTTATGATGATTGAACGGGTTTCATCAATCTGTTCAAGAAGTTCTGCCGTAGAAATTTCCATTACGATTGCACCGTGAATATACGACGGGTTGTTTTCCTGTCTGTACAGAACCGGCTTAATAAAGGTGTAGGAAGAGCCGCCCTTTGAAATATTTTTTGTATCAAATTCCGGAATGCTTTTTATGTTTTCGCTGGAAATTTCATCAAGTATTCCATTCAGTTTAGAAAGAAGAGTGCTTCGTTCTGTAAGAAGCTGCTGTCTTTTGTAATTGCTTTCTGCATCGGTTTTTCCGGAGAGAGCTTCTGTCTGAGTCATAAGGTTTTTGATTTTTTCGTTGATTGAATCACAGGCTTCTGCACAGAGTTTTTCTGTTTCGAGAAGAGATTCAAAAGCGGGGTAGAGGTCTTCGGTATAGAATTCGCTTTCTCCCGGAATAAAGGTTCCGTCTCTTGTTTTAGATTTTATGTCAGCATCAGTACTTGCCCAGAGTGTAATTTCGGGTTCGCCTTTTTCGTCAGAAGAAAGGGATGTAATGGAAACAGAAACTGCTTCATGAAGAGCCTTTGACTGGGAAGCCGTATCAGTTAAATCAAGAATAGAAAGAGCATCATCTTTTCTTGCAAGAGGGAGATAAACCTGTGTACTTCTGTCGATACTCATGAGCATAACTTTTGAGCGGTCAAGAAGTCCTGTCGCAAGCGTGTTTTCCTGAGACTTAATCATGTAGATTCCGAATGCAATAACAATCAGTATGTCCATTATTGCAATCAGAATTGTTGTGTTCAGTATGAGTTTTGATTTAAGGCTCATACCTTTCTTTTTATAAATAAGCGACTTTGTTTTTTTTTCCCAGGGCATATTGTCTCCTTCGATAAGTGCTCGTACTTCTTTTTTAAGATCCGATGTTTCTTTTGCCGTTTCTATAAGCGTTCTTCCGGAGAGGAAAAAAGCTATGACTGCAAAGAGAATGAGTGCAAGGCTTATGATTCGTGTAATGCTGATTTTTTTTGTTCCGTTTTCCGTAAAGAAAGTCCACAGAGGCCGTGCAATGAAGTTTATCTTTGTCTTTACGGTGCCGTATTCCGTTATGGAAACTTCTTTTCCGTTTGATGAAAAAAGGCCTCTGTCCTGATGATAAAGAAGTATCTTGTAGTTTCCGCTTTTTATTCCGCGGAGTTTTATTCCCGAAATAAGTGAATCAGAATCGATTTTATATTCATTTTCCGACAGGCGGAGGGTGCAGTCATAAGGAGCTTTCCCGTCACGGTCGAGATAAACATAAGTAATTTTTCCGTCGTATGTAAAACCTGTTCCTTCGATTTCTATATAAGTATCACCGAAGGAATCTGTTTCGGACTTAACGTTATAGATGTTTGTTATCGGTAAGAATTTGTTTGCTATGAAAGTAATCTTCGTAGTTTCGCTGCTGATGTTTCCGGAAGTATCTACTGCAGCAACCGTTAAAGTATAGCAGCCGTTTCTTATGTTGTAGAATTTTATTTTAGGTTCATAGGTAAGAACTTTCTTTGGCAGGGCAACAGCTTCTTTTTCTTTTGATTCATTTTTATCGTAGAGTAAATCAACTTCATCAAGAATTTCATCTTTAGTAAGCTTTACGGGATGCCATTTATTATCCGAAAGACTGTAAGGAATTTCTGACAGCTTTTTTAATGTGTAAGTGTATCCTGCAATGTCTGTATCGTTTTTATCCGGTTCTAAGTTTACGGTAAAAGTATTTGAAACAAGAAGTCCGTTTTCATCTTCTTCGGGCGGAATTACTGCTGCAGCTTTTGGTGCAGTTGTATCTGATTCGTATGAAAGAACGGCGCTTTCACTCCAGTTTCCTGCGAAGTCACACTGCTTTACTTTAAGATAGTGTAAGCCGTCCTTTTTTATTTCTGCAGATATATTTGTTCTTGAACTTTCTGCATTAATTTTAAGCGGAGGTTCTTCTTTTTCGTCCGAAGTAATAATCCAGCTGAATCCCTTGATGCCGGATGAGTCAAAAGTTTTTGTTATGAAAGCGGTAATTTCCTTTAAGTTTCCGCGTGAACCGTTTTCAAAGCCGGAGCCTTTAAGGGAAGGTTTCTGTACGCTGTGATCAGATGCAAGAATTTCTACGGAAGGAACAGATGATTCTTTCTGCCAGACAAAACTGAGTGCGTTGGTTTTTCCGCTTATAAGATAATCAGGGTATACCGAAGCCGAAGCAGAAACTGCATCTGCCTGTTCCCAGAGAGTTCCGTTTTTCTGTGTAAACCAGACTTTTTTGTTTCCGCTTTGATTTGAAAAGTAAACGAGGCTCAGCTTTCCTCCGTGCGTAAAAAGAACCGGTCTTGTTGCAAAAGGGGAAGAAGATGCCTTGTCAAAGCCTTTGTCGATTGTTCCTTTTTCCGAAAGAACTGCTTCATAAATCTGCGGGTTTGAATAATTCTGCGGACTTCTCTCCCATGCCGTAACAAAGTTTTTTCCGTCAAAAATAAGGGACGGAGACTGATTTGAAAAACTGTAAAAATCTTCTCCTGTATCTACAGATGTTTCTCCTGTAACAAGAACCGGTGAACTCCATGTGTTTCCGTTGTCTTTTGTAATGCATGAAAAAATCTGAAGTGAAATAAGGTTTTCCCTGTGGTACTGTGCAGTAAAAAGAAGAAGACCGGTTCCCTTTCCGGATGCAAAACATGGAACAACCGGTTTTCCTGCAGAAGAAAGATTCGAAATATTCAGCTTTTTGAATTCCTGCCACTTTTTTCCGTCTTTTGAAGTTGAACTTATTATCGAAAAGTTTCCGTCTTCATCACCGCTTGCAAAAAGAATAAAGCCGTTTTCCGTCGGAAAAATTCTCGGTGCAGAGAGATCTCCGCTTTTAAGAGAAACCTGTGATTCTTCGTATGATTCAAATGCATTTTTTGATGTAATAATACCTATTGTAGAAGAATTCTTTATGTAAGCCAGGGCGTAAACTCCTGCCGAAAAGGCACAGGAATAAATTTCCGGGACCGAAAGCGAATAAGAAAGGGGACCAGCCAGCGTCTTTTTTTCCTTCCACTTGAATCCGTCTTCGGAAGAACGCATGCACACATAGATTTCTTTTTTTGATGTATCTGCTTCCTCGAAAAAAATTACCTGTTCTTTATTCTTAAGTTCTTTAATTGTCTTCGGATAATAAGCTGCCGTCTTTTCGGAAAAGCGTGATGCTTCTTCAAAGTAATACGGCTGTGCACCAAGATGTACGGAAAAAGAGGCGAGTATTAAAAGTGCTTTAAAAGTTTTCTTTACTGAAATCATCACATTTTTCTCGCTATGTTTTCTTTAAGCTTGAGTATTTTTGCAGAACGTGCATTTGTCGGATTTTTAAGCAGGGTTTCAATCTTGATTGATGCATCCTTAAAACTTCCGTTCCTGTAATCAGAGAGTGCCTTATTGTACAGGTCTTCATCCTGTGCAGAAAGGGTAACGGCAGGAGCTTCTCCCTTTCGTCTTGCCGCTTCATCAAGAACTTTAAGTGCAGTTCCGTTTTCCGGGTTAAGGGCAAGAGCTTCTTCTGCAATTGATTTTGCGTGAGAAAGAAGAACTTCATCACGACCTGCCTGTGAAAGAGTTTTTTCTGCAAGAGATGCAAGCTCTTCTGCTTTTTTTAGTACTGCGTTTTCAATTGGACGCGGTTTTAATCCCAGTGAATATTCTGCATTTTCTATGTGTTTTTTTAAGCC
>JAGABO010000139.1 GCA_017614655.1 Treponema sp.
ACCTGGAATCAAGACGGTCTCTTCATGCTTCATCATGGTTGCACCGGAAGGCGGAAACAAATATGTTAAGGAAGGAATTGCAATCTTCGGTGACTGCGCAATCAACATTGAACCGAGCGCAGAAGAACTCGCAGACATTGCTGTAGCTTCGGCAGAAACTGCAAAAAAGATTGCCGGTCTTGAACCTCGCGTTGCACTTCTTTCGTTCTCTACAAAGGGAAGCGGAAACGATGCAAAGTTCCATGACACTGTTTCTAAAGTTCAGAAAGCAGTTGAACTTGCAAAGGCAGCCGCTCCGGATCTTGCACTTGACGGCGAGTTCCAGTTTGATGCAGCTGTTGCTCCTGAAGTTGGTGAACTTAAGGCTCCGGGAAGCAAGGTTGCAGGTCATGCAAACACATTCATCTTCCCTAACATCAATGCAGGAAACATCGGCTATAAAATCTGCCAGCGCATGGGCGGCTGGATGGCAATCGGCCCGGTTTGTCAGGGCTTTGCAAAACCGCTTAACGACTTAAGCCGCGGCTGTAACGTAGAAGACATTGTTGCAACCGTTGCAGTTACTGCGCTTCAGGCATAAATTAAAATAAACAGGAGTATCATTATGAAAAAAACTTTATTCTTTTGTCTTTTTGCTGCCGTAAGCTGTCTTGCTTTTGCTGACTGGTTTGGAAGTTCAACAAATGCATCTATAAACAGTAACGGAGAAATTGTTGTTGATAATTCAAATGACCTTATCGAAGACAGAATCCGCATCATCAACGAAACAGGTTCTGACCTTGAGGTAATCGTAAGCGGTGAACACCCGAGAAAAGGAATCATCACGCTTTCAGAAAGAAAAATTAAGGCTCACGATACAGAATTCCTTAAAACCAAATATGATGATGATTTAGACGATTTTAAGAACATCATCTTTAGCTTAAAGGAAGGCTACATTCTTTCTTTCGGTGCAAAATGCATAAGGGATGACCTGCACTTTACAATCAGTGACGCAGGCAAAAGGAACTTTGCAGGGGACGCTCCGGCGGCTGATCCTGCTCCTAAAGCTTCAGCTTCATCAGAAACAGATGAAGTCGCTGAATTACAGAAGTGGAAGGGACTTCTTGATTCAGGTGCAATTACGGAAGAAGAATACAACAAAAAGAAGAAGCAGATTCTCGGATTCTAAAAAAAATACAATATTCTGACAAAGGGGCTGTCTTAAAACAGGCAGCTCTTTTTTTATTCCCCGACGGCCTTAAAAACCCGTCAATTCAGTAAATTCAGGCAATTTTTCCTGCTAAATTACAGAAGATTTTTTTTGCAATAAGAAACAATCGGTGTTATCATTGTAAATAACAAAGAATAGACAAGGGTTATCTGTTCTTTTTTTTGCAAGGAGGCACAATATGAAAGACAGAAAAAGTACAATTGCTGCAAAAATAACACTCAGGGTCTCTGTAATGTTTCTATTGGTTCTCATAACCGTCGGTGTTCTTATAGATATAATAGTAACAAAATTTAATCAGGAACAGTATAATAAAAGTGTCTCTGATTCCATTGCCCTTATGGATAAAGGAATCGACAATTACTTCGACAATCTGAGCGGTATCATCAATCTGGTTGCAGAAAAACCGCTTTTAAAAAAGGCAGACGGATACATCACCTCATATAAATATACAAAAGTTGAAACCGGCAAAATCAAAATGGATCCGGAGAAAATGGGTCCTTACGAAAAAGAAGTATTTAATGAACTTAAGCTTTTTACGGAGCAGTTTTCGAGCATAGAAGAATTCTGTCTTGGAATTGAATCGGAAGGAAACTATGTGCAGTATCCGGCTTCGGACCGTTCAAGCAATTATGACTGTACAACACGTTCATGGTTCAAAAGTGCAAAAGAGAAGAAGGGAGAAGTTGATATTTCTGATGCCTACAGAAGTTCAAACGGAATTGCATCCATTCTTGTTTCCAGATATTTTAATGATGAATACGGAAAAGGACGCGGTGTTCTTACTATGACAGCAGATCTTTCTTACCTTAAAGAAATCTGTGACTCAATACGAAAAAATCCGAGGGAAGACGGCTACATCCTTATTTCTGACAAAACAGGAACCATCGTTTTAGACCAGTCTAACCTGGAAAACAGCTTTCATCCGATGACAGATATAATTCCAGACTTTGAATACGGCAATGAGAAAAATTTTGTTTACACAATCGGCGACATAAAATATGACGTAAGGGTAGTTTCTTCCAACAATAAATTTGTCCCGCTTAATTATGTAATGATGACGCCTTATGATACAGTCAATAAAATCAACTCTGTATTCCTTAAGGTTATGGCTGGTGCAATCATAGCATCATCAGTTATTTCTGTAATCATTTCTATCCTCATAAGTTTTTCCATCATCAAGCCGCTTAAACGTACCGTTTCTATTCTTAAGAATATTTCCGAAGGTGAAGGTGACCTTACCAAGAGGCTCGAAATTAAGGGCCATGACGAAATTGCACAGCTTTCCAGCTACTTTAACAAAACCTTCGACAAGCTGAATGTTACTGTTTCTACAATTCTGAATGAATCCCAGAGCATGCTAGGTATTGCAACAACCCTTACGAACAACGTAGAAGAAACTGCAAGTTCAGTAAACGAAATTGATGCAAACATTACAAGCATGAAAAATCAGATTATCAATCAGTCTGCCGGTGTAGAAGAAACTTCCAGCACAATGGAGCAGATTAAAAACAACATTTCTATTCTTAACGAAAACATCAGCAGACAGGCTATGAGCGTATCGCAGTCATCCTCTGCCGTAGAAGAAATGGTTTCCAACATCCGCTCCGTTACAGAAATCCTTAAACGCAACAGCAACTCTGTAAATGAACTTCTGGATTCTGCTGATGTCGGACGCCGTGTTGTTCACGAAAACGTTGATCTTATCGGAGAAATTGCAAGCAGTTCAGCAGGACTTATCGAAGCAAGTGAAATCATTCAGAACATTGCAAGCCAGACAAACCTTCTTGCCATGAACGCGGCTATCGAAGCAGCCCATGCAGGAGAAGCAGGAAAAGGATTCAGCGTTGTTGCAGATGAAATCAGAAAACTTGCCGAAACCTCCGGTAATCAGGGTAAGACGATTGCAACTGCCCTTACAAATTTGAATGCACTCATTCACAAGATATCCGATTCTTCTCATGACATTCAGAAAAAGTTTGATGTTATATACGAAAACACAAAAACTGTAAGTGATCAGGAAGCTGTCATCAACAATGCTATGGAAGAACAGAATACAGGAAGCAGACAGATTCTTACTGCAATGCAGGAAATCAATGCAATTACGGAAGAAGTTTCCAACAGTTCGCAGCTTATGGAACAGGGCGCAAAAGAAGTTTCCATCGAAATGCAGAAGCTTTCTAAAATTACTGCCGAAATCAACTGCGGTATGTCAGAAATGACAGCCGGTATGAACGAAATAAACAATGCCGTTCAGGAAATTAACGGAAAGACAAAAGAAAACCAGTCGTCTATTTCTCTTGTAACAGATACAATTCATAAATTTAAAGTTTAAGTTGCCGGCTAAAAAAAAGCGGCGGTTTTAAAGTGAACTTCACTTCACTTCAAGGCCGCCGCTTTTTTTTATTTAAAGTTTTACTTAAAAGTCTTTAAGCCCCGAAAAATCCAGAGTTGCAAAATAATCTTCGATTGTTTCGCGGCGGCGGATTTCTTTTACGCTTCCGTCTTCGCGAAGAAGAAGCTCCCCTGCCCTGAGTTTTCCGTTGTAGTTAAATCCCATTGCACGACCATGAGCACCTGCATCGTGAACTATAATCAAGTCCCCGATATCAATTTTTGGAAGCGGGCGTTCTACTGCAAACTTGTCACAGTTTTCGCAGAGGCTTCCGGTAACATCGTATACATGATCGGCCGGTACATTTTCTTTTCCGGAAACGGTAACTTCATGATAGGCACCGTACATACCAGGTCTCATAAGATCTGCCATACAGGCATCAGTTCCGATGTACTCGCGGTAAATGTGCTTTTCATGAATTGCTGTTGCAACAAGCCAGCCGTAAGGTCCCGTAATCGGGCGTCCGCATTCAAAGCAGACAGCCAGAGGATCAAGACCGGCCGGAACTATCATCGAGTTATAAAGCTCATGAATTTTTTCTGCAACGTATTCAAGGTCAACTTTTTTCTGGCCGGGTTTGTACGGAATGCCGACACCGCCGCCAAGGTCAACAAACGAAATGTTTACGCCGCACTCTTTCTGAACTTCGAGTACGAGTTCAAAAACGATGCGTGCGGTATCTGTAAAAAAGTCGGGATTCAATTCATTGGAAGCAACCATTGTATGAAGCCCGAATTCCTTTACGCCGCTGGCCTTACAGATTTTGTATGCTTCGAGCATCTGCTCTTTTGTAAGACCGTACTTTGCT
>JAGABO010000140.1 GCA_017614655.1 Treponema sp.
ATATAAAACGTTTTCTTCAGTAAGTTCAAACTGAATGTCACCGGCATCCTTTTCAAAAAAAAGTTTTTCAACGTCTACAAAAGCCTTTACTTCGGATTCAGAGCGCACGGTAAATGCAGGCTCCCTGCGTGCCGTTCCGTTTACAAGAACAGCCCCGGAAAAAATGAGGCGCCGGATTTTGCTGTTTGAGATTTCACGATGCAAAAAAAGAGGCAGTTCTTTACGAAGAATCTCATCGAGCCGCAAAGCACTGCCTTTATTTTTATAAGAAAATTCTTTCACTTTTTCCCGCTTTATACGTCCCTATGCAGCCTACTCTTTTACGTCAAACGGAGTGTCTTTTAAGAGAAGATATCGGCTTGAATATGAAGCAAAATAATCATCCTGCGTAAGCGTATATGTCTTTACATTGCGCATTGAAGTTTCTGCTTCAACAACATTTCCGTTTTTCTGTACGACTTTGGAATTGTATTCGCGCACGCCTGTTTTTGCATTGCCGCGCGGGAATACGTTAAGAACCATATCATCATCCCAGACAAGCTGTTCATCATAAAATTCACTGAACATACAGGTGATGAATGCAACGCTGTCCCAGCCTTTAGGAGAATCCTGCGTACCTTTTCCTTCGGTCTTATAAACAAAAACCGGCACCTTTCTGCGCTTGTCTGCAGAGAACGTACAGCAGCTGAAAATAAGTCCCGGCTTTGAATTAAGCGCCGAACTCTTTACTGCAAAGCCAGCAAAATCTCCGCGTGTATCTTCCTTTAAATGAATGTGGCAGTTTTCAAAAAGCGCAGTATCGGCTTCACCATAAATGAATTCGCTGTCGCCTGAAACAGTACAGTTCAAGAACCATGTAAATCCTTTTACAAAAAGCGTGTTCTGCTTTCCTTCGATTACCATGTTTTCTGCAAAAAGCGTTCCGGTTGTATTGTTGAATATAAGGGCTTCTGCAATGTCTGCCGGAGAAACTTCTGCAACGGAACTTTTGTTATGCGTATTGATGATTGAAAACTTCTTGAGGGAAACATTCGTTGCATTCGGTCCTATAATGAACACTCCGCGGTTTTCAAGTCCCTTGTTGAATGCCTCGCAGTTATCCGCCTGAACGATGCAGTCTTCCGGCTTTACTCCCGGCGCACTTTCAATCACAAGCGGATTTGAAAGGTTGTACTTTACTGTTTCGCGGTAAACGCCGGCCTCAAGCACAAGATGAATCGGGGAGTCTTTTGCAATGGCTCCCGTCTTAACCATCTCTTTTATTTTTTTAACGGCGGCATTTATTGCAGCCGGTGACTTTGCGTTTATATTTAAATCCAGCATCAGCTTAACTTATCTCCCCGTTAACTGTTTTTCCATTACAATCGGCTGTCCGGCTGCAACAAGATTCTTTCCTGCTGCCTGAGCATGCTTTTCTACGATGCGGTAGTCAATCTTGCAGAAGCGGTCAATGTCAATCTTTGAAGGTTTTTCTGCATCAGCAGCCGAGCCTTCAAGAGTTACAACCGTTCCCGGAGCTGCCCACGGAGCCGTAAGAAGCTCTACTTTTTCCTTTCCGTCTTCTTCGTAGTCAGCGGCCAGACGCATACCATGGCTTTCTACGCCCTTCATCTTGCGCGGTGCAAGGTTTGCTGCAATGATGACGTGCTTTCCGAGAATCTCGTCTTCCTTAAGATAAGGACGTAAGCCCGACTGAATGATGCGCGGAGTTCCGCTTCCGTCGTCAAGAGTTTCTATGTAAAGCTTGTCACCCTGAGGGTTAGTTTCGATTTTAGTAACCTTTGCAACAAGAAGCTGAATGTACTTGTTAAAGTGTTCTACAGCTGCTTCTCCTTCGAGAATTTTAGGCTCTTCTTTTGCTAGAGCCGGCTTTGAAGCAGCCGGTGCAGGAGCCTTTGGTGCGGAAGCCGAAGCTGCAGGTGCTGCATGTTCCTTTGATTCATTTGCCATAAGGAATTCAAGGTCGATTTCTCCGGCAACACAAGGAACTGTAACCTGCCAGTTTTCGAGAACCTGCGGGTGGATTTCTCCGAAGATACCGGCCTGCTTTCCCTTAATCATGATGCCTGCCTGAAGTCCCGGAATAAAGCGCGGGTCGTTTGTCTCTACAACCTTGTATTCGTGATCGAGGTAGTAAAGAAGCGTACTTACTTCACTTGCAGCCTCGTTAAAGTTTGCGTTGTTTGCTGCAGTAAGGAATCCGACTGACTGAATCGTTTTGGTTCCTGTGTTTTCGCTCGGCTCGATGAATGCAACTTTTCCGACTTCAAAAATCTTGTGCGGATAAACAGCGTTTGCACTCTGGGCTTCTGCTTCAAAAAGAGATGCAATGATTGACGGGCGGATGAACTGATAGTTTTCGCTCATCGGGTTTGCAATTTCGATGACGTCCTTTGAATCGATTCCCATGTTGTCGATGTAAGTCTTCTTTGAACCAAGGTAGTTGAAAATCATTTCCTGATAGCCGAGGCCTGCCATGATGTTCTTAACCTTGCGTGAGTAAAGTGTTATAGGAAGAAGACGGCCGATTGTAAAGTCAGACGGAGATTCAGGTTCAAAATAATCAAGTCCCATACCGATCATGACGTCCTCGATTACATCAACTTCGTGGAGGAAGTCGTTGCGGTAAGGAGCCGGGATAACAGTAAATACCGTGTCGGCATCAGAAGAAACCTTTACTTTATTTCCCATAAGCTCGAGGGCCTTTACAACCTGCTCTTTTGTAAGCTGAACGCCGAGCTTTTTGTTGATTGCGCTAAGGCGTGCATCAGTTGTAGGCTGGAAGTAATAAGGAACCGTAACGTCGTTTCCAAAACCTGTATCGTATTCATGATGAATCTTAACAGGAAGAATCTTGTAGCCTGCATCAGCAAAATCACATGCTACGATGTTTGCGGCAAGCATAAGGTTTTCCATGTTGTCGCCCGTAAGTTCTACCATGAGTTCGCTGTCGCCTACTTCAATCTGACCAAGCGTTGCACTGTTGATGATCGGTGCCATGCTCATGATTTCGCCGGAGTCATCCTTAAGAACCGGATATTTGTCAAAGTCTTTAAGAATCCAGCCGTAATCTTTTCCCTTCGGATGATTTGCTACAATCTCGCGGAGTGTCTGCTTCTTGTCATCCTGAAGCGGAACAAAGCTCGTGCTGTCAGGATCTGCTGCAACGTAGTGAACCGGCCATTTAAGATTTGCAGCGCGGTAAACTCCCATTGAAAGTGACTTTCTCTTGCGGCCGAAGTTCCAGGCAAGCTTTTCCTGTGTCTGCATGAT
>JAGABO010000141.1 GCA_017614655.1 Treponema sp.
ATCATTTTTTTAACGGAAACACAACTGTTCCCGAAAACCTTGAATGGAAAGAGCGCGTCAACCTTTACTGCAAAGGTTACGAGAATGCAAAGGCAGAAGCCGACAGAATCAATGCGTCCGACCCTGATGTTCAAAGCGGTAAAAAAGAACCGTTCCAGGTTTTCTTTGGAATTGAACACAATTTTGACGGAGATGATTATCTTCTTTACGGAATCGAAAAAGACTGGCTTTTAGTTCATCCGGAAATCGTGGAAAAAGATCACGCCGGACTTTTTGAACTTATGCATTCAGCAGGAGGAATCGTCGTTCATGCACATCCGTTCCGCCGCTGTTCTTACATAACGGAAATTGCCCTTCATCCGGATACGGTAGATGCAGTTGAAATTCACAACTCTGGAAATGACTGGGACGAAAACAACTGTGCTGCCCGCTATGCAGAAGAGTATCATAAGCCCGCAACTGCCGGAACTGATTTACATGATGTGCGCGGCTTTGCAGGTCAGGACGAGCAGCTTCCTTCGGGAGCCGTTGCATTTGAAACACGCCTTTCTTCCGTACAGGATTATGCAGAGCGCGTTAAGAAAGGAAAGTGCAGGCCTGTAATGTATTCTCTCGAAAAAGGCTTTGAAGACGTTCCGCTTTCGGTTCCACCCCGCGAAGCAATCTGGCCCGAAATGAAAGACTTTGGAACACCGGTTAAGCTTTATAAATAGGAAAAAAATCAATTCGGTTAAGGCCGGTATCTTTCCATCTTTTCCGGAATGTACGGAATCAATCATAACCTTATCCGTTTTGTTTTTACTGAACTGTCAAAATTGACGTTAATTTTACAGCTTCTCTATAGGAACAAAAAGCCTGCGAAACCTTGTTCAGGTAAGTTAGATCTTTTTTTTTGGGGGATACAATCTTTATATTAAGAATACGTCCAATGACTTGTACTAAAACAAATGACAAGAGACAAACATCACTGCCTGAACATCTTCTAATGACCATAAAAAGACTGCCACTTTTTATTCCTTAATAGAAGCAGACATCCTGCGGATTTTTTTCTTCCATTCTTCGACAAGTGAATTAATGTCCCACCGCCTCCGGCTTTACGCATCAGAATCCTGTCATCTGCAAAATGATTTTTTTTCACTTAACACTTTCCTTAACGTGATATATACTTTTCCTTCAAGAGGTATCTATAATGAAAAAATCATTAACTTTAACTACAGCATTTATTTCTGCAGTCCTTTCTTTTAGTTTTGTTTCCTGCGACAGCCTGACTCAAGCCGGAACTTCACAAAAAGATAAAGCTCCAAGCCAGGAACAGAACACAGAGGAATTTCAGACATTTAACTATGACGAAAACGGAGAAATAATCATGAATACAAACGGATATGCAGAATGGGCAGGCGTAAGGCATTCAAGCTACGGCGATTTCGGATACCGACACGATTCATCTGACCCTTCAGACATGAAAGAATATGTTGATGCAATGAAATCATTTTACAAAAAAAATAAAACGGCTTCTGCAACAGGTGCATTGATCTGGATTGTAGGAGAAGTTGCATCAGGCAAAAAAGCTTCCTGCCGCCTTAACTTCCCGGAACCGGACGGAATAGAAATTCCAGACGGACTTATTTTTTCTGATGAAGACAACAACGAAGAATTCCTCACCGTTTTTGACAATGCCGGTTACGATGTATGGCTCCAGGTTGAACCGGGATTTGTAGATCTAGAAAAACTTGCATCACTCGTAATGACAAAGTACAGGAACCACAAATGCGTCAAAGGTTTCGGTATCGACACGGAATGGTATAAAAACATAACCGACGGAAATGACGGAACGCCTCTTGATGATCTGACTGCTCAGAAAGTTGATGCTGCAGTAAAAAAAGTAAACCCTGCATATTCAGTTTTTGCAAAGCACTGGGACACAAAATTCCTTCCGCCGAATTACCGCGGCAAAAACAACGACATGATTTTTGTAACGGACAGCCAGTACTTCGAAAGCCTCGAGGAAATGAAGGAACACTATTCAGGATGGGCAAATCACTATGCACCGAACCCTGTGTTCTTCCAGATCGGTTACTATGCAAGGGAAGGCGCGTATGATGAAGAACCCGGCTCTGATGAAAAAATCTGGAAAAGCTTTGACAAGCCCCTCAAGAATTTCGGAACGGAAATTTTAAAAAGCCTTCCGGAAAACGGACAGAAGCGCGGAATCATCTGGGTAGACTTTTCGTTCCTGGATGCATACGATCTTTCAAGATAGCAAAAATTACAAGCAGCAGCTTTTTCCTCTAAAAATCTAAAGACATTGGTCTTGGAATTTAAAACGATTGTACACGCAAAAATGCATGTCATATTAATCAAATGGATTCCTATGTCCAATAATCAGTTATTCATGAAATCACCCGAAAAAAACTGCTTTACCGGAGCACCGTACTCTTTGTATTCAACAGAAGCTCTTCCTGTTGAATCTGATTCCCTTTTTTATCAAGAAAAACAAGTTTTTCATCATTAAGCTGCGATAAAACATCAAGGCTGTAACCGTTTCTAAATTTAAAAAGCCAGTCAAAGGAACGTATTTTTTCTATTGATTCAAAATACAATGGAGCCTCTATTTTTTCGTACCAGGTTTTTTCGTTCATATAATCAAAGAGATTCTGGTCTTTAGTAAAGTCATTACTCGCATATAATAGTTTTTCGTTTTTAAATAAACGCCAGTAAATATTTCGGCCTAATATTGAAAATTCATTTTCTCCGTCTGAGAGTTTTATGATTAACTTCCAGTCTTTATCAGCTTTTATTTCTTCTACTATAAACATAATTAC
>JAGABO010000142.1 GCA_017614655.1 Treponema sp.
AATATAAAATTAGATAAAATTCCCTGTTTCGGTGTTGCAGGCAATTTTGCAGAACATCTTGAACAGGCCGGAGAAGACAGGGATTTTGCTTTTATAAAAACAGAAACTCCTGATGCACCAAAAGCAGTTTTTCCAACTTACATTCCCACTGATTCAGCTCTTGTACCTGATTTTCTAAAGGTATTTCCTTTTGATTCAGAAAAAACTGTTTTTCCGGAAGGTGAATCAAAAATTCAGATGGAAAGCGAATGTGCTGTCCTTTTTAAAGCAGCATGGAATTCTAGAAAACTCACCGCTCTCGAACCTTTTGCCTTTGGTTCATCAAATGATGTATCAATCAGGAAGGAAGGCGCAAAAAAAATCAGCTTAAAGAAGAACTGGGGAAAAAGTTCAAAGGGACTTTCTTCAAATCTTCTTCCGCTCGATGATTTTTCGGAAAACGGAACAATTGCTTCCTACTCAATTGCATCGTTTCTTGTACGCGAAGGGAAAGCATATCTTTACGGAGAGACAAGCAGTATTTCTTCCTACAACTACATTTATAAGCGGCTCATTGACTGGCTCATAAATAAGTTCAATACACAAAAAGATGAAGGCCCGCAGGAAGAAGTCGGGCTTTACTTAAAGGAAGCAGGTTTTCCCGATACGATAATGGTAAGCATCGGAGCAACAAGATACACTGATTTCGGAAAGAATAGCTTTGTACAAAACGGAGATACAACGGCGGTTCTGCTTTTTCCGCACAATAAATACGATTTGTCAGACCTGGAAAGTTTTCTGCTGAAGGGATCTTTTCCGGAAGATATAAGTGCCTTAGTTCAGGAAGTGTCTGTCTTTAAATAAAATCACCTTTGATGTATAATTGTTCTGTTTATGAAAACATCAAAAACAAGGATTGCATTTACAGGGGGCGGCACCGGAGGGCATATTTATCCGGGAATTGCTGTCTGTGATGAAATAAAAAAAATTGCCCTCGAAAAAAATCTTGATATTGAACTTTTCTGGATCGGAAACTCATCCGGAATGGACAGAAGAATTGTAGAAAAGAATCTTGTTTCTTCCGGCGGAAGTATAGACAGGTTTTATGGCATTCCTTCTGGAAAACTCAGAAGATATTTTTCCCTTAAGAATTTTACAGACCTTTTTAAAATTGCCGCAGGATTTATAAAGGTTTTCTTTATCCTTAAAAAACTTAAGCCTTCCGTTTTATTTTCTAAGGGGGGCTTTGTGAGCGTTCCTCCCTGCAGGGCAGCATCAATTTTAAAAATTCCGTATTTTACTCATGAGTGTGATTTTACTCCGGGGCTGGCTACAAGACTTAACAGCGCAGGAGCAAAAAATATATTTGTTTCCTACAGCGAAACGGAAAAATGGTTTAAAGATTCTCTTAAAGAAAAATGTATTCTGACCGGAAATCCCGTTCGTCCAGTTTTTTATTCTGACTTAAAGAAAGAAGGAAAAAAGTTTCTTGGAATAAACGAAAACAATAAGAAGCCTGTTCTTCTTGTTTTGGGCGGAAGTCTTGGTGCAAAACAGATAAACACCCTTGTAACGGAAAACCTTGAATGGCTTAAGGAACGCTTTGTCGTAGTTCATCAGACAGGGAAGGCGTTTGCAGAGGAAAATCCGGCAGTCATGAATTCTTCGGATCAGGATTATAAGCCGTATGATTTTATCTATAGTGAAATGCCGTCTGTAATTCAGGCAGCTGATGCAGTTCTTTCGCGTGCAGGAGCCAACAGCCTCTGGGAGAGTGCCGTTACGGAAAGGCCGATGCTCCTTATACCGCTGTGTACCGAAGGAAGCCGCGGAGATCAGGTTGACAATGCGCGTTATTTTATGGAAAAAGGAGCAGCATTTGTCCTTGAAGGAAAAGAAGCATGTTCAGAAAACTTAAGGGGAAAGCTTACGCTTCTTCTTGATGAAAAAAAACGTGAGGAACTTTCATGTGCACTTCGTAAGCTTACAGGAGACGAAAAGCCTGCTTCAAAGATTGCATCATTGATTTTAAAAAGCATTACGGAAACTTTACGGGGAGATGAATAAAATTGATATTTGACCTTGTCTTTATAACCATCATTTTTCTCTGCATTTTACTCTGTACGATTAAAGGTTTTATAAATGTTGTATTTGGAATAGGAGCTCCGGTTGTTTCGTTCTGGATTGCAGCAATTTTCTATGGGTGGCTTTCCGAATCCTTGTCTGTATTTATAAGCAATAATTTTGCCTGCATCGTAATTTCTTATATTCTGATTTTTATTATTGCCTTTCTTTTTCTTAAAATCATTCAGCATGTTGTACGGAAGATTTTTGATAATGATATTTTTAATTCATTAGACAGGGTTCTTGGTTTTGTATTCGGTATTTTTGCCGGACTTTCACTTGTGATATTCATAATTGTTGTTCTTCTTGTTATTCCTGATATCGGCTTAAATGATAAGGTTAAAGAAAGTATATCGTTTAATTTCCTTTCTAAACTTATTACTTTCCCGACACTTAATATTTTTGGAAAATAGAATGTTCGAAAATGTGCTTTATCAGAATGCAACAAATCTCCTTAAGTTTGACATAGAAAAGAATAATCTTCCGCAGTCTGTTCTTTTTGCAGGCCCGGAAGCTTCCGGAAAACTTACGGCAGCCCTGGAAACTGCACGTATTCTTTCGTGTACGGGCGTAAAAAGGGGAGACTGGAACTGCACCTGTCCTTCATGCCTTAAACAGAAAGCTTTAATTGACCACAACATCCTGATTGCAGGTTCATCAACAAGAACACTTGAAATTAAGGCGGCCAAAAATACTTTTCTTACTCAGTATCTTAATAATTCAGATCATCTTAATGCAAGCCGCTATCTTTATGTAAGGGCAGTAAGAAAACTTACGCTCAGATTCAGTGAAGTTCTCTGGGAAGGGGATGACAAGCTTTCTAAGTTTTCTCCGCTGCTTCAGTCTGTGTCAGAGAATCTTGAACTCTTAAATCCCGGAAAAAAACTTCCCGAAGATCAGAAGGAGCTCGAAAAAATACTTGAGTCAATCGAAGCTGATGTTCAGAAACTCGAAGCTTCCTATCTTTATGAATCACTTCCGGTTTCTCAGGTAAGAAAAATATCCTACTGGGCACACTTGACTTCTTCTTCAAAAGTTAAGGTTGTAATAATAGAAAATGCAGAAAAAATGCAGGACAGTGCCCGTAATGCACTTCTTAAAACTCTTGAAGAGCCGCCGGAAAATACTCATTTTATTCTTCTTACCCAGAACAGACAGGCAATTCTTCCGACAATTCTTTCCAGAGTAAGGACGTACACTTTTGTTCAGAGGACAGAAGCTCAGGAAAAGGAAGTGATTGACCGCGTATTCCACAATGTTTCTGTTTTTACAAAAGGCGAACTTTCGGGGATAAAAGCCTTCTTAAGAAATTTTCTTTCTGTAAGCATGGAAACAGTTTCTTCCTGTGCATCAGATTTCTTAAAAAACGTTTTTGAAGGACACGTTCCCGATATAAAGAAAATTTTTTCTTACTGTAATTCCTTTAAGCCGGATGAAATAATGAAAATCTTTCTTGAGGAACTTATTAAAAAATTAAAATCACTTCTGGACACTCCCGAAGGAACCGAAACTGCAGGAAGAATCTGTGCTGCCGTAAGAAAAACTTATAATGATTTTTCTGTATTCAATCAGAATCCGGAAGCAGCCCTGGAAAATCTTTCAAGACTGCTTCTTCAGGTAAACTATAACGCAGACGGAATTTTAAGAAATTATACGGAAAAGCTTTAGCGATAAGGGAGGAACTTCATGAGTGATTTTCTAAAAAAAGCATCATCTAAAATATCAAAGCTTTCTCCCGATCAGATTGAACGCCTCTTAGATGAGGTATCTTCAAAGAATTCCGTGCTGTCTTCCGTTATGGAAAGTCTTCCGACTGGAATTGCCATCTGCGACAATAACCTTTTTCTTATAAAGGCAAACAAAGCAGCTTCAAGACTTTTATTCGGTTCGCGCAAAACAGAAAGCGAAACGCCGCTTTGTGATTTAATCGAAGAAAAGAAGATATCGCATTTTCTTATGGAAGCTTTCGAAAAAAGAAAGACAAATGTAAGTTCAGAATTTTCTGTAGAAGTTCACGGAAAAACAAGATTTATAAACGTTACTATGAATCCCTTTGTTCAGAATCTGGGAGAATCTTCTTCCGGAAAAATAATGGGTGTAACCGTTACCGTAGAAGATATAACCGAAAAACGTACACAGGAAATTCTTATGCGCCGCATGGAAAATCTTGCAGGCCTTACAACACTTGCAGCTTCCGTTGCACACGAAATAAAAAATCCGCTTGGAGCAATCAGCATTCACATTCAGCTTCTGCAGAAGGCTGTAAAAAAAGCACGCGAAAAAGACGGACTGTTGCCGGATAAAAAATTCCTTGAAAACTATCTTGATGTAGTAAATGAAGAAATAGAAAACCTTAACAAAATTGTTCTTGATTTTCTTTTTGCGGTTAGACCTGTTCATGCTTCCTTTGAACTTCTGGATCCGGACGAAATCATTAAAAAAACTGCTGAATTTTTTAAGCCGGAATTTGCGCAGAAAGGAGTTTCTATTGTACAGTCGCTTTCCGAGCAGAAATCAACGCTTTTAATTGACGGAAAACTTTTTAAGGAAGTCCTTATCAATCTTATGAAGAATGCTCTTTATGCAATGGAAAAGGGCGGACAGCTAACGCTTTCTTCTTCTGTAGAGGGCGAAAAATACATTCTGCTTGTAAAAGATACCGGCTGCGGAATGGATACAGAGACTGCATCAAAAATTTTTGAACCCTACTTTACGACAAAGGCTGACGGTACCGGGCTTGGGCTTACCATGGTTTATAAAATCATAAAAGAGTTTAACGGCGACATAAGTGCTTCTTCCGTAAAAGACGAAGGAACAGTCTTTACCGTAACCCTTCCTGTTCCTCAGAAGAAGACAATGCTTTTAGGCTGTTCAGGAGGAAATGCAAAATGAAATTTACAGTCCTGATAATTGATGATGAAAAAAATATCCGCGAAGGCCTTGCTTCTAATTTTGAAATCGAAGATTACAATGTGCGCACAGCAGCTTCCGGAGAAGAAGGAATTGCTCTTTTAGAAAAGGGTGATATAGATCTTGTAATAACAGATTTAAGAATGAACGGAATGAGCGGAGAAGAAGTGCTGAATCACGTTACTTCTAAAATGCCTGGAATTCCTGTTATTATTCTTACTGGACACGGAAGTATTGATTCTGCAGTTGATGCCATGAGGCACGGCGCTTATGATTTTTTAACAAAACCTTTAAATCTTGACCAGCTTAACATGATTGTAAAGCGTGCGCTGGAAACCCGCGAAATGTCTTTAAGCCATCAGAGGCTAAAAAAAGAAGTAGAAGACAATCAGGCTTTTGCATCTATGACGGGAAAATCTCCTGCCATGCTTAAGATTCAGGAGCTTATAAAAAAAGTTGCAGATTCAAAAGCCAGTGTTCTTATAACAGGAGAAAGCGGCGTTGGAAAGGAACTTGTAGCCCGTGCAATTCACAAGCTTTCTTCCCGAAGAAACAAGGATCTTATAAGCGTACATTGTGCAGCTTTAAGCGAAAACTTAATCGAAAGTGAACTCTTTGGATACGAAAAAGGGGCTTTTACCGGTGCAGACAGGCTTAAAAAAGGCCGCTTTGAGCTTGCACATGGAAGTACGGTTTTTCTTGACGAAATAGGCGAGATAAACCAGAACGTTCAGATTAAGATTTTACGTGTACTTCAGGAGAAGAAATTTGAACGGGTAGGAGGAGAAGAAACCCTCGAAGTTGATGTCCGTGTTGTAGCTGCAACTAACAGGAATCTTGAAGACGAAGTAAAAAAAGGAAACTTCCGCGAAGATCTTTATTATCGTCTCAATGTCGTACATATTCATGTTCCTCCGCTCAGGGAAAGAAAAGAAGATATAAGCCTTTTAATTCAAAGATTCCTTGATGAGTTTAATGCAGAAAACGGAAAAAACATTACTTCAATAGAAAACCGGGCAAAAGCTGCCATGTTAAAATATGACTGGCCGGGAAACATCCGTGAACTCAGAAACTGCATCGAAAGCGCTGTTGTAATGTCTGACGGAAAAGAGATTACTTTAGATGATCTTCCGCCTTCTGTTTCGAATGCTGCGTCTTCGCCTTCGGTAGTAATTCCTCTGGGGGTAACTCTTGAAGAAGCAGAAAAAACTTATATGCTCGAAAGCCTTGCCGTAAACCGAAACAACAAATCAAAAACCGCAGAATCTCTTGGTATAGGCCGGAAAACCCTGCAGAGAAAGTTAAGCGAGTGGGGAATGGAGGACAAAAGCAGTGTCGATGTATGACAGGCTTGGAACCCTCATTTCCGAAACTCTCGAAGCAGGTGAAATCCGCTATGTAAAAAGAGAAATCAGGCAGGATTCATCAGAAGATAAAAACTTTCAGAAAGAAAATGACACTCCCGAAATAAATGATGATCAGCAGAAAGAAAATGAAAAAAACTCTTCTTTTAACAAAAACAACGGCAATAATTCAGAGTCAAAAAAGACAAAAACTGTATACAAAAAGATTACACCTGAGACAGAATCTGCAT